>JBGPSO010000149.1:0-4498 GCA_041490145.1 Atribacterota bacterium | reverse complement strand
TTAAAAATCCTTCTTTTTTAGAAAAATATTTTAAAAAATTTTAAAATTTTCCCCTTCACTTTTCAAATCTATATTTTAGTAGGTATTAATTGAAAATAATTCCTAATATATTAGCATTTAGTAACTATTTATTTCTACTGGTTTTATTATAATTGCTACTGTATTATAATGTCAAGGAAAATGCTGAAAATTTTAGAAAAAAAATTAAAAAAATATTAGAAAAAGCAAAATTGCTAAAATAACTTTTACTTTGAAGGAGAGGAACTGGTTGAAGAAATAGGCTTAGCTTCCATCCTTACTCTTAAAGGACCCACACTCCAGGTATCGTAAATTGAAATTACTGAGACTTTCATCATTGTACCAGATTCTACAATAGTCTTAACTGTATCATATAGATTAACTGCAGATATAGTTCCTACAAAACTGGACTTGGGATTAGGAATTATTCCTCCTTTTACGGCTAAAATATTTACCTTCCTTAAAAGAGATAAAAGTACTTTTTCGACTTCACCAGGAATTTCTGAACTTTCAATTTCTTCAGAAATAATTTCTTCATTTATTTTAAAGACTAGTTTATTCTCTAAAAGGGAAAAATGTGCTACTACCGGCTCTCCTTTGATTACATTTATTGAGGATAAAAGTCGTACTATCATCTCTTTATCGCTATCATGTATCTTCTGTACTATATCTTCGAATTCTTCTTGGGCAATAATAAATACCTGACTGCTTCGTTCATCTTTTTTAGCTCCTAGAGTTAATGCCTTATCGGAGCCTTCATTTAAAAACCTGATTAATTCTTCTCTTATCTCCTCAATAGTCTTTCCACTTTGAACAATAGTTAGGGCAATTTGCTCATCAGCTTCAAAAATAACTTCTCCTTCCCTAATCCAAGTTATCCCGGAATATAAGGCTTTCACAGTAGCATTTAATTCTTCAACTTCTTTGCTTAATTTGTCTTTTTCTTCCATCAGTCTTTCTCTGGCGATTAATAATTCTTCCAATTGGCTGGTTTTATCTTTTATATCTTGAGATAATTTCTGATATTTTTCTTCCATTTCTTGTAATTGAGTAGTTTTTTCATCCAACTCTTTTTGCATAGAAGTTAGTTGCATATTTCTGGTATCTACTTCCCGAGATAAATAGGAAAGCTTTCCCTTTAACTCTTCTATACCGAATAGGGCAGTTCTAACATCATTGGAAGATATAGCCAGTATAGTGATGGTAATAGCGGCAATTAGAATTCCAGCAATTATAGTAATAAATATCGCAGTATAATGGGGACGTAGTCCAAAGATAGTTATTCTTTTTTTACCTACCCTTATACCCATCCAATCACCGACAAAAGCAATCAATCCACTTATTATAATAAGAGTGGAAATTAAAATAAAACTGTACATATCTTTTGGACTCCTTTCAGTCGTCCAATTGGTTAGTTGGTTAGTTGGTTAGTTGGTTCATTAATTTTTGGTGTTTTCGTATAAGTTTTTATTTGTGATTTTAAATAAGTCACTAACTTATTAATCGACATAGTTATTTTCTGTGCATGATTATAGCTTACTTGAAAATCTTCTTCATTAATATAATTTAAATCCAGAGCAATATATAGATCGTTTTGCACTTCAAATGTAGAAGCTCGAGAAATTATTAAAAAATTTATAAACTCTTTTGTTGATCTTCTGTTAAATCCTTCAGCAATATTAGACATGATAGAAACCGAAGCTCTTCTTATTTGTGAAGTTAAACCATATAATTCTTCTTTTGGAAATTTTTTAGTTAAGGTGTATATTCTATTAGTAAATTCTCTCGCTTCCCGCCAAATAGTCAATCTTCAAATGATTTTACAGTTGACATATAAACTTCTCCTCAAATATATTACTATTTTTTTATTATAAATTTCTAACTAACTAACCAAGTAACCAGCTAACTAGCTAACTAATTTATAAATTAAATCTCTCCCCCAGATAGATTTTTCGGGTTATTTCACAATTAGCTACCTGCTGAGGAGTTCCTGAAGTCAATATTTTCCCATTATGCATAATATAGGCTCTATCAGTAATTTTCAGAGTCTCCCTTACATTATGATCAGTAATTAATATTCCCAATCCTTTTTCTTTAAGATATCTTATTATTTCCTGGATATCATAAACTGCAATAGGATCTACTCCGGTAAAAGGTTCATCAAGTAACATAAAAGAAGGTGAACTAGCTAAAGTCCGAGCTATCTCTACCCGACGTCTCTCACCTCCGGAAAGCATATATCCTTTGTAATCAGCTAAATGAGTTATCTCTAACTCATTTAATAAAGAATAACACCTTTCTCTCTGTTTATCTCTTTTGAATCCTAAAGACTCTAAAATTAATAATATATTTTCTTCTACAGTAAGTTTACGAAAAATCGAAGGTTCTTGAGCTAAATATCCTAATCCCATTCGAGATCTTTGATACATAGGCATTTTGGTAATTTCTTTACCATTAAAAGATACTTTTCCTTTGTCTGGATTTATTAAACCCACTACGATATAAAAGGTGGTAGTCTTTCCGGCACCATTTGGCCCTAAAAGACCTACCACCTCTCCCTTATTAATCTGTAGGCTAACTTCATCTACTACTCGTCTTTTACGATAAACTTTTAATAAATTTTCTGCTCTTATAGCCTGCACAATTTTCTCTCCTTTAATTAGTCGTTAGTGAATAGTGAATAGTCGTTAGTATATATTCATTGCGAACGACCACGAGGAGCGTGGCAATCTCTTTATTAAGCTAAAAAGTTAAAGCTAAAAGCTAAAAACCATAATTCAAAACTCAAAACTTTTTTGTATAAAGTATTGCTTTTAATGTAGGGGTTGAATTTATTCGACCCGAGTTTTGCGGGCTTGATAAATCAAGCCCCTACCTCTATACGCTCGAATACTATATACTATTCACTAACGACTATTTTCGTTTACCGCAGTAAACATCAATTCTGCTGAAGCTACCAGATTACCATCTACATAGGCTTCTGCTTTGGCTTTAGCAACTCCTCTTAACATCTTCAAAATTTCTACTTTAATTATTAATTGATCTCCAGGACGAACTGGCTTTTTAAATCTAGCTTTATCAATAGCGGCAAATAAGGGAATCTTACCCTTATTTGCTTCTTTAGAGAAGATCAAAACTCCACCAGTCTGAGCCATAGCTTCAATTATAAGTACACCAGGCATAATCGGATGTCCTGGAAAGTGTCCCTGAAAAAAGGGTTCGTTTATGGTAACATTCTTTACCCCGACAATTTTATTTTCTTCCAGTTCTAATATTTTATCCACCAATAAGAAAGGATAACGATGGGGTAAAAGATTTAAAATCTCTCCGCTGGATAATTTTTGTTTCATTTGGTGGTATCTTTTGCTTTATTTTCTTCGGCTAATTTTCTATTAATTTCTGCTATTACATCCTGAGTAATATCTTCTCCTCCATAAAATACAATGGGATAATCTAAAATATCGTTTCCGGTGGGAACTTTTATCTCACTATTTAAGATTAAATCATATTTACCTTTATCTCCTATTACTTTAATTGCTTCAATAATATCTGAATAACGAGAAGCCTGGTACGAGCTCAACTCAGTCTGAATCTTTTGTTTAGTTGGTTCCCATTCCTTATTAAATTTATCCTCTAATTTTTTAAGTTCAGTTTCATCAAGACCCTTACCCTGTTTATTTAGTTCTTCCTGACGTTTTTTAAGCTCTTCTAACAAAGTCGACCTGAGTTGATTAATCTTTTCGGTATAAGGATGACTGGATATAATTTCCGATAAATTAATTAAACCTACCTTTGCGTTGGCAGCTTTAATATTTTGAAAACCTAAAAATAAAAAGATTATCACCGTAAATAAAAAAATAAAAACTATTTTCTTTCCTACTCTTTTTTCTACTACTTGCATTATTTTATTCTCCTCCTTAATTTTTTTATATAGTATTGCATATTGCGTCTTTTGTTGGATAAATCCGACTTCTACATATCCTATACTCTAACAATCGTAATGCTCAGTATATTATACGATATACAAGAGAAAAAGTTTTAAATTTTAAATTATAATTTTTCGCTTTTTGCTTTAATTTTTTAGTTGAATAAAGAGATTGCCACGCTTCGATAAATCAAAGCTCGCAATGACTAACGACTAATAGGACAGGCGAGACGCCTGTCCTACGAATTTTTTGGCTAATTGGTCAATCGGAGAATTGGCGAATTGGTCAATTGGCTAATAAATATTTATTTAACTAACTAACCAAGTAACCAGCTAACTAACTAACTATTTAGAACGTATTTCCTATACTAAAGTAAGTTTTTCCAATTCCTTCTTCATTAATACCATAGTCCAGTCTGATTGGTCCAATAGGAGTATCAAAACGAACACCTACTCCTCGACCAAACTTTAAATCAGCAATATCAATGCTTTCTTCAATATCCCAAGCTTGGCCCCAATCTACAAAAAGTACGGCTTGAAAATTTTCAGCTAAAG
>JBGPSO010000148.1:0-4532 GCA_041490145.1 Atribacterota bacterium | reverse complement strand
TTTAAGTTCAGCAAAATTGTATTAATTTAATACAAAAAAGGAGGGAGTTAATATTAGAAAGATTATTATTGGAGTTATGGGTGGAGGAGAGTTAGTAGATGCTGGTGATTATGAGGTTGCTCGTCATTTAGGTGCTTTAATAGCTAAAGAAGGTTGGATTCTATTGAATGGCGGAAGGGCTTCAGGAATTATGGAAGCATCAGCTCGGGGAGCAAGGGAAAATGGAGGATTAACCATTGGTATTTTACCTGGCACAGATCCTGGCTGGGCTTCTGCATATATTGATATTCCCATTCTAACTGGAGTGGGCCTTGCCCGAAACTACATAAATGTTTTAACTAGTGGGGTGGTAGTGGCTCTTTCCGGAAGGACGGGAACTATTTCCGAGATTGCTTTGGCTTTAAATATTGGCAAAAAGGTAATCTCTTTAAATTTTGATTTAGGTATATTATTTAAAAGATATGAAGAAGACAGACAATTAATCTATGCCAGACAACCAGAAGAAGTAGTAGAAATAATTAAAAAATTATTAAAAGGCAATTTTTAAACCTAAGGAAGTGGCTAATTATGTCCAAAGTATTAATGAGAGTAGATGGTTCCTGTTATCCTAATCCAGGAAATATGGCTATGGGTATAGTAATATATAAGGATGGAGAGCTAATAAAAAAAATTAGTGAAGCCATAGGTTATGGTACTAATAATATTGCCGAATATAAAGCTTTGATTAGAGGATTAGAAGAAATTAAAAAAATAAATCCAGAGAGAGCAGATATCTATTGTGATAGTCAATTAGTAGTGAATCAATTAAATAAAAAATTTAAAGTTAGGGATAAAGGTATAATTCTTTTATTTAATCGAGTTGAAGAAATTAGACAGACTATTCCTTCTAAGCTAAATTTTATTTGGGAAAGAAGAAACAATAATTCTATAGCTGATGATTTAGCTAAAAGAGCGTTATTAGAAGAGGAAGCAATAAAAAGAGAAAAAGCGGCCAAAGATTTAAAAGTAGAAAGAAAAGTTGATTATTTTTTAGTAAGTGGTTCGAAATCAAAAAAATCTTATAGAATTGATATAAATATCCCCCAGTGTGAATGCTCAGATTTTATAAAAAGATCTCGAAAAATAAAAATTGAGTGTAAGCATATAATGGCAGTCCGAAATTTTTTACAAGAAGAGAAAGAAAGAAGTTGTTTGGAGAAAAGAGCGAAAATGAAGGTTTTGGTATTGAGTAAGATGGTAAAACCCCAAATATGGAAAGAGAATTTTAATAAATTAAATAAGAAAGCCAAATTTAATCTGGAGTTCATTATTCCTAAAGCAGATGAAAGAGAAGAGATTAAAAGATATCTTCCAGAAGTAGAAGTAGTAATAGGAGGATCTTTTAGCAAAGAAGATCTTGACCAAGCTAAGAAATTAAAATTATTTCAAATTCCTTTTGCCGGAGTAGATCAATTAGACTTAAGTTTATATAAGGATCGGAAAGATATATTTATTTGTAACGTTCACACTAACAGAGCTGCAGTTGCTGAACATGCCTTTGCCCTTATGCTGGCTTTAGCTAAAAATATTGTTACCAATGATAGAGATTTAAGATTGGGTAGATGGCATGGTTTTTCTAGCAAAGAACCTACCATTCAGCTTCAAGGGAAAAGTTTAGGGATAATAGGTTTAGGTTCGATTGGTTGGGAGATTGCCAAAATAGGGCATCTCTTAGGCATGAAGATATTTGCCTTAAAAAGAGAAATAAAAGAGAAGGATTTAGAAAAGAAGAAAATATTGGAATTTCTTGGAGCAAATAAAGATTTAGAAAAAGTGATTAAAGAATCAGATTTTATTATTATAACTGTTCCCCTTACTAAGAAAACTAAGGGGTTGATTGGAAAAAAAGAATTAAAGTTAATGCAGGGAAAATATCTTGTTAATATTTCTCGCGGAGCAGTAATAGACGAAGAAGCTTTGTTTAAATCTTTAGAAGAACATTATCTTTCTGGGGCAGCTATAGATACTTGGTATCAGTATCCCACCAATGAACAAAAAGAAATTTTACCTAGCCAGTATAATTTTCATAAATTAAAGAATGTGGTGATGAGCCCTCATACAGCAGGATATTCTGATAGAGCTTTAGAGGAAAACATAAAATCTGTTTTTGATAATATCGTGAGGATTTACTATGGGGAAGAACCTGAAAATCAGATAGCTCCCGAATTAGAATACTAATATAATTAGCGTAGAGTGTGTAGGATAAGTAGTAACGAGTATAAACAGTATCGAGTATATAGTATCAAGTATATAGTAAAGAGAAAAAAGAAAGAAAAGAATGACTAAAAAAATAAAAAACTTTCAAGATTTGAGAATCTGGCAAATTTGTCTTAATTATTTACTCAATACTATATACTCGATACTGGATACTGTCTTTTTAGGGTTTATTTAAATATTTCAAAAATTCAGATTCAGAAGAAAGTAAAACGGTAGTTTTATCTTTAAAAGTATTTTTATAGGCCTCTAAAGTCCTGAAAAATTTATAGAATTCCGGATCTTGGTTAAAACTCTCGGCATAAATTTTTACCGCTTCTGCATCACCTTCACCCTTTAAGATCTGGGCACTTTTGTAAGCCTCTGCTAAAATAACGGTCTTTTCTTTTTCAGTTTCGGCAATAATTTTCGCTGATTCTTCCTCTCCTTCAGCTCGGTACTGTTTAGCTATTCGCTCTCTTTCTGCTTTCATTCTTTCAAAGATATATTTTTCATTTTCTGGAGGTAAATCAACTCGCTTAATTCTTACATCAACAATTTCTATGCCATAAATATTAGCCTTTTCATTACAAATTTTAGTGACCCTTTCCATAATTGATTCTCTTTTTTCCGAAACTATTTCGCTCATATTAAATAATCCTAAGTCAACTCTTAATTCAGAATAGACAATATCATCTAATCTTGCTTGAGCGCCATTTATATCTCGAACTGTCTGTAAAAAAGTTAAAGGGTTGATTATTCTCCAACGAGCATAGTTGTCTACAATTAAGGTTTTTTTATCTTTAGTAATAATTTCAGTGGGAGCAGAATCATAAATTAGTAGACGATCTTCAAAATATCTAACATTTTGAATAAAGGGGAGTTTCCAATTCAAACCAGATTCTTTAATTGCTCTTATAGGTTTGCCGAATTGTAATACAATGGCTTGTTTGGTTTCGTCTACTGTAAATAAAATTAAATTAGCTGAGATTAATATCGCTATTATAATTAAAATTAAAAATGTGCCTTTTCTCATTATTTATTCACCTCCCCAGAAGGAGTGGTTATAATTTTCGCATCACCTAAAGGTAACAAATTTATTAAGGATTGATTTTCCTTTAAATCAACTATTATTTTATACATATTAGGGAATATTTCTTCCATAGTTTCCACGTAGAGACGAGCTTGTGTAACATATTGGCCCTTTTTATATTCTGTTAAAATTTTATTAAATTTTTCTGTTTCACCTTCAGCCTTTTTTATTCTCTCGATTTTATAACCTTCTGCTTCTTTAGTCATTTTTACTGCTTCTCCTCGAGCTTTTGGAATTAGATCATTTTCGTATCCTTGAGCTTGATTTATATATTTACTCTTGTCTTCTTTTGCGCTGGCTACATCTTTAAAGGCTTCTTGTACTTCTTTGGGAGGGTTAACATCTTGTAATTGAACTGCCACTACGAAGATTCCTGATTTATACGAATCTAAAAGATCTTGAAGTAGTTTTTTTGTTTTCTCTTGTATTTCATATTTTCCAACAGTAAGTGCTTCATCAATTTTTCTTTCTCCAATTACCTGTCTTAAGGTAGCCTCAGCAGCATTTTTAACTGTCTCTTCAGGTAAAATAATATTAAAGAGATAGCTAACCGGGTCTTTTATTTTGTATTGCACAATCGCATCTGCGCTGACAATATTTTCATCACCGGTAAGCATTAGAGCTTCATCTGGTATTTCTTGGTAACGGGTAGATTGATCATTAATAATAGAACGAAACCCTATTTCGATTCTTTTTACCTGAGTGACGGCTGGAGTAACTACCGTTTCTATTGGATAAGGTAAATGATAGTTAAGTCCCGGACTTTCTATGCGGACAAATTTACCAAATCTTCTAATCACTCCTTGCTCATCAGGGGCAACCACAAAAATTCCACTGCCCAGATAGAAAACAATCACTAACACTAAAATAACCCCGAATAATTTCTTAGAAAATTTTAGCTTTGGTATTTTTTCAGCAAGATTAATAACTTTTTCTTTGTCTTCACTATAATATTCTGGCATATTTATTCCTCCTTATTATATAAATAATTGAAAAAATATTTTTTTAGATTTTCTATATAAAAACTATACCATTAATTTTAATTATTCTCAAGTTTATTAATTCACCAATTCCCTGATTGGTCAATTATATTAGTTAATAGTAAATAGTAATTTATATCGCATAAAAAATGAGTATATAGTAAAAAAAATAAAAGAAGAAAATAATACTTATTAATTGATTAACTAATATAATCGGTGAATAGGTG
>JBGPSO010000147.1:0-4550 GCA_041490145.1 Atribacterota bacterium | reverse complement strand
AGAAGACTAAAAAAGCAGCAGTGATTGATCCGGGAGGGGAAGAAGAGGTAGATTTGATTTTAAACCTTTTACAAGAAAATAATTTTGATTTGAAATATATTATAAATACTCACGGGCATACCGACCATATTGCTGGTAATAGAAAGCTTAAAGGTAAGACCACGGCTTCTTTATTAATCCACAAATTAGATGCTGATATGTTAGTGGATACTGATAAAAATTTTTCCATCTTTATGGATAAAGAAATAGGTTCTCCTCCCGCAGATATCTTTTTAGAAGAAGGAGATGAAATAATTTTAGGTTCATTAAAGTTAACCGTATTCCATACTCCAGGTCATACTCCGGGTGGTATTTCTCTTATTTTAGATAATGTAATCTTTACCGGCGATACTTTATTTGCTGGAGGCATTGGCCGGACTGACCTGCCTGGTGGCTCTTATCAAGATTTGCAGAGATCAATTAAAGAAAAATTGTTGATTTTGGGTAATGGTAAGATAATTTATCCTGGACATGGCCCAGATTCAACTATAGGTGAGGAGAGAAGAACCAATCCTTATTTGAAAAATTGACCAATTTACCGATTTAATATAAACTAAGGTATAATTTATAAAGGAATTTTAATAAAAGAAAGGAGTACAAGGGATGAATTATGGAATAAAGGATATTAAATTAGCTGAAAAAGGGAAAGATAGAATTGAATGGGCTGAAAATCAAATGCCAGTACTTTTAGCTATAAGAAAAAAATTCACTGAGAAAAGACCTATAAAAGGGATTAAGATAGCAGCCTGTTTACATGTAACTACTGAAACAGCTAATCTGGTAAGAACTTTAAAAGCAGGAGGAGCGGAAGTATCCCTCTGTGCTTCCAATCCTTTAAGTACCCAGGATGATGTGGCTGCTTCTTTAGTTAAGGATTATGGGATTCCAGTATTTGCAATTAAGGGAGAGGATAAAGATATTTATTATCAACATATTAACCAAATATTAAATTATAGACCTAATATTACTATGGATGATGGAGCTGATCTGGTCACAACTATCCACTCTCAGAAAAAAATATTAATTAAAGAGATTATTGCTGGGACTGAAGAGACTACCACTGGAGTTATTCGATTAAGAAGTATGGAGAAAAATAAAGCTTTAAAATATCCAATTATAGCTGTAAATGATGCACAAACTAAATATCTCTTTGATAATAGATATGGTACAGGACAGAGTACTCTTGATGGTTTGTTAAGGGCTACTAATATCTTAGTTGCCGGAAAGAAATTCGTGATCTGTGGATATGGCTGGTGTGCCCGAGGTCTAGCGATGAGGGCTAATGGTATGGGCGCTCAGGTTATAATTACCGAAGTCGATCCTATAAAGGCATTAGAAGCAGTGATGGATGGTTATCAGGTTATGCCTATAAAAGAGGCGGCTAAAATCGGAGATATTTTTATTACTCTGACTGGTGATATAAATGTGATATCAGAAGAAGAGTTTCCTTTAATGAAGGACGGAGTAATTTTAGCTAATTCTGGACACTTTAATGTAGAAATTAATATAAGAGCTTTAGAAAGTTTAGCAGTAAGTAAAAAGAAAATTAGAGAATATATAGAAGAATATACTTTAAAAAGCAGTAAAAAAATATATCTTTTAGCAGAAGGTAGACTTTTAAATTTATCTGCAGCTGAAGGACATCCCGCAAGCGTGATGGATATGAGTTTTGCTAATCAAGCTTTATCTGTTGAATATTTAGTTAAAGAAGGTAAAACTTTAAGTAAGAAAGTGTATAGTGTCCCTGGAGATATTGATAAAGAGATTGCCAGACTAAAATTAGAATCGATGGGAATAAAGATTGATAAACTTACCGAAGAACAAGAAAGATACCTCTCTTCTTGGAAGGTGGGAACATAATTCGTTAGATAGTTAGCTGGTTAGCCGGTTAATTAGTTATATAGATATATAGTTAGCTGTTTAATATTAATTCATCAACTAACCAACTAACTATTTAACCAAATATTAAAATATGAACATAAAACACCAAAATGTGGTAGAATATATAAAAGAAGGATTGCTTAATCTTATTTTTCCCTTAGATTGTAAAATATGTGAAGAACCTATCCGGGAATCTAAAGGATATTCAATCTGCGAGGATTGTTTTAAAACCATTGAATTAATTGAACAACCATATTGTATAAAATGCGGAAAACCTTTAATCTCTACAGATTACTTTAAATCTAACAGAGGAATCTTATGTTCTAATTGTAAAAGGAAAAAATATTCTTTTGAATTCTCTCGTTCTGTGGGAATATACCAGAAAGTATTAAAAGAGTGTATCCATCTCTTTAAATACTATGGAGAGAAAAAATTAGCTAAACCATTAGGAAAGTTAATGATAAATTATTTATTAAAAAATAATGAATTTAAAAAGAAGATTGACTTAATTATTCCTGTTCCTTTACATAAGAATGATTTAAAAAAAAGGGGATTTAATCAGAGTGTTTTACTAGGTAGAGTTATAGGAGATTATTTTTCTATCCCGGTAGAAAAAAGAGTTTTAATAAAGAAAAAATTAACTCCATTCCAGGTTAATTTATCTAAAAAAGAAAGAGAAAAAAATATTATTAAAGCCTTTGCTGTAGAGAGACCGGAAGAGGTTAAATACAAAAATATACTGATCTTAGATGATATATTTACCACTGGGTCTACTGTTGAAGAATGTGCTAAAGAATTAATAAAAGCACAGGCTAAGAATATCTTTGTCTTAACTTTAGCTAGGAGTGTTTAAAAAATAATATACCGCCTTTCCTTAGAGCTGTGGTTGAAAGTCGAAGCCAGTCGCAGGCGAAATGACCCACGTAAGGTAACTCTGATTACTGAGCATGGTGCGGCTTTGGAGTAAGTCCTGCCTTAACCTTAAGTGGTTATAAAAATAAGAGAAGAGTAGTAGTGAGGGATAAAGTTCCTGAGCAAACCTCTCAGCAGGCGGGTGTGGGGGCAAAGACCAGGTCAGTCTAAGGAAAGGCGAAAAAAGGTATTTAGATATATTTGGGTAATTGATGAAAGAAAAATAGTTAGAGAATAAATAGGAGGTAAAATAAGAAAAAATATTTTTATAAAAAAATATAAAATATTAAAAAATAAAAAGGGTTTTTTATTTGGACGGAGAATATAACTACATAAGTAAAATAACTATTACTAAGGGGGAAAAAGATATGAAAATTGTTATTAAAGGAAAACATATTGAAGTGACAGATGCGATCCGTAATTATATGGAAAAAAAGTTAAGTAAAATTGAGAGATATCTTGATCATATCTTAGAGGTAATAGTAACTTTTAGCGTTGAGAAAAATAGACATATTGTTGAAGTAACTTTACAAGCAAATAGGGCTTTGATAAGAGCAGAAGAAGAAACAGATGATATGTATACATCCATAGATAAAGTAGTAGATAAGTTAGAAAGACAGATAAAAAAGTATAAAGAAAAATTTTATCAAAAATCATACCCTAATACAAACAGAAAAGATTTGGGTTATGAAGAGGTTAATCTTGGAGATGACCAACCCACAAAAATTGCTAAAATCGTCAAAACCAAAAAGTTTGCCATTAAACCAATGTCAGTGGAAGAAGCTGCAATGCAGATGGATTTATTGGGACACAACTTCTTTGTTTTTGCCAACGATACTACAAATAAAGTAAATGTAGTATACAAAAGGAGAGATGGGAATTTTGGATTGATTGAACCAGAATTCTAAGGAGAAAATTTATGGATAAAGGCAAATTACATACATTTAGAAATTTTATCATTCCACCTCGTTTTAATTATGAAATAGAAGAAATCGAAAATGCTTTGAAAAATTTAAGTGAGATTCTTTTTGTAAAGATAGTATTATCTGAAGAGAAAGATATTAAGGAAATTCATGTAATTACTAAAGATTCTGCCAATCCCAAAAAAATAATACGAGATATAGAATCATTTTTATTAGCTAAATACAATATTCAAGTAGATTATAGAAAAATTAGCATAGCTCAAGTAAAAGATCAAGAAATAAAAGATGGACAAATAAAAGCAGAATTAGAATCTCCTTTAAGACTTAAATTCTCTAATATTAAAGTTTCCATTACTGGTAATCATTTTGAAGTCTTAGTGCAATTAGAAGGTAATGGAAAAATATATGAAGGTAAAATCTCTGGAATAAATTGGGCTCAAAATCAGGAGTATTTAGTTGCTAAAGCTACCTTAGAAGGGATAAGCTCTTATTTAGAGGGTTCGGTTTTCTTTCAAGTGGAGGAAATAAAAAAAATTAAATTAGATAGTAAAGATATTGTAGTGATTTCAATTAATCTAATTGATTCAAAAAGAAAGGAAAATTTAGTAGGTTCTACGGTAATTGAAGATGACTTTAATAGAGCAGTGGTAAAAGCAATTCTTAAAGCTACCAATCGCAGGATCTTAAAAAAGGAAAATTGAATATAATTTTAGGTCGGTGGAGCCTTTATTTAGAACTAATAACGCAATAAATGATGTAGTAAGTTTTGAAGCGAAGCGAAGCGGTTTTAATTGT
>JBGPSO010000146.1:0-4601 GCA_041490145.1 Atribacterota bacterium | reverse complement strand
TGCAGGTCATCCTGTGGGAGAGTAGGACACTGCCGGGATTTTTTATTTTTATTTACTTTTGGTGTATAATTTGGTTAGTAGCGTATAGCGTTTAGCGTAGAGCGTATAGTGTAAGAATAGTTAGCCAGTTTACCGGTTACCCGGTTACCCGGTTGAAGAATTAATACCAAATCAAATACCTTCAAATAGTATTATTCACTATCGACTAGTAAATTGGTAGATTGATGAATTGGAGAATCGGCCAATTGGTCAATTGGCTAATTGGAGAATTGGAGAATTGATAAATTGGTAGATTTTAAAAATAAACTTAAAATTATTTCTTTCGATGTAGATGGTACTTTAGTAGATTTGGAATATAATAATTTAGTATGGTTTAAAGAAATTCCCCAATTAGTTGCCCAGAAGAAAAAGATTGGATTTGAAGAAAGCATAAAATTAGTACAAGATGAATACAATAAGTTAGGTGAACATAATTTAAATTGGTATGACATTAAATACTGGATATCCTATTTTGGATTAGGAATTTCCTATAAAAAAATTTTAGAGAAGTATGAACCCCAGGTAAAAATATTCCCCGATGTAGTACCTACTTTAAAAGAATTAAAAAAAGATTTTATCCTTATTTCCATTACTGCTATGCCACGAGAATTTTTGGTACCGAAAATGAAAAAACTTAAAAAATATTTTAAATATATTTTTTCAGCATTATCTGATTTTAAAGAAATAAAAAATTCTGAAATCTATTTAAGAATATGCCAAAAATTAAAAGTTAAACCAGAGCAAGTTCTTCACATAGGTGATCATTGGGAATTTGATTATTTAGCTGCTAAGAAAATTGGAATGAAAGTACTTTTTTTAGATCGTACTAATATTAAAAAGGAAGAATTTATTATAAATAGCTTGCAGCAAATTAAAAAGAAAATAGAAAATAATGGTAATTATATGGATAAATAAAATATAAGCAAGCAAATATACTGTTAGATAGAAGCCAGAAGTCAGAATTAAAATGATGAAATAGAAGGGGTGAATCTAATGCCGGAATTACCAGAAGTGGAGACTATTAGAAGAGATTTGCACCGGAAAGTAAAAGATAAAGAAATAAAATTTGTTACTGTAAATACTCCTAAAATAGTAAAAGAACCATCTATATCGGAATTTTGTACTCAAATTGAGGGGAAGGTGTTTAAAAATATCAATCGTAGAGGCAAATATCTCGTAATAGAATTGGATTCTGGTAAAAAATTAGTAATTCATCTGGGTATGACCGGTCTTTTAATTTATCCTTTTAATGAAGATAGTAAAAAAATTATAAATGTTAAACATAATCATCTTGTTTTTACCTTTATTGATGGCACTAAATTAATATTTAATGATGTGCGTAAATTTGGGAAAATTTATTTAGTTTCCAATCTCAACGAAATAAAAGGTATGGCCAAATTAGGTTTAGATCCATTAGATGATTGTTTCAAAGAAGAAATCTTGGTTCAGATATTAAATAAAAAGAAAAAAAGTAAGATAAAATCATTTTTGATGAACCAAGAATTTATTGCGGGATTAGGGAATATTTATGTCAACGAAGTACTCTATAGAGCGAATATTCATCCTTTAAGAAAAATTTCTTCTCTCCACAAGGAGGAGATTGGAAACCTATATCAGCAAATTAAGTGGGTGTTGAATAAAGCAATCAAATCTGGAGGAAGTACAGTAGCTGATGAGGCTTATCTAAATACAGATGGCGAAAAAGGAAAATTTGCTGAAAAATTACAAGTCTATGCTCGAAAAGGTAAACCCTGCATAAGATGTGGAAATATTATAGAGGTTCTAAAAATAGAAGGCCGAAGTACATTTATCTGTCCTCAATGTCAGAAATAAAAAAATACTAAAGAATTCTTGCTTAAATATAGAAAAAATATTATAATGTGTGAAGATATTTCTTGTATATTGCTCTTTTATAAAAAAAATAATCTCCGAGCTATCACACCTAAGGTGAAAACGATGGTGGATTAGCCGATAAGGAATAAGAGAAAACTCTTATTCCTCCCGTGTTTGGAAAGGAGGACCGATATTATGGGTTGAACTTGTAAACCAACACCGGACACAGTGTTGGTTTTTTTATTTAATATTTAATTAAAATTAAAAAATAAAATGAATAGAAAGGAATGTATTAGTAAAATGAAAAAAAACATTATTTTTCGAATGATATTTATATTAAGTATTAGTTTATTATTAATTGGTACGGTTTATGCTGAACCAATTCACCTAAAGTTAGCTACTACTACCAGTACAGATGATTCCGGGTTATTAGATGTTCTACTTCCACCTTTTGAGGAATTATTTAATATTAAAGTAGATGTTATCGCCGTAGGATCAGGAAAAGCTATTACCTTGGGTGAAAACGGAGATGTAGATATATTGTTGGTACATGCTCGGGAAGCGGAAATTAAATTTGTTCTGGAAGGATATGGAGTAAATCGCCGAGATGTTATGTATAATGATTTTATCGTTCTTGGACCAGCTAATGACTTGGCAGAAATAAAAGGTGAAAAAAGTGTAGTTTTTGCTTTTACTAAGATTGCTAACCAGAAAGTTTTTTTTGTATCTCGAGGAGATAAGTCTGGAACCGATCAAAAAGAAAAGAGTTTGTGGCAAATTGCAAATATAAAACCTGGAGAGGAGTGGTATATGGAAATAGGCCAAGGGATGGGTGTCGCCTTACAAATTGCCAGTGAAAAGCAGGCCTATGTTCTTTGTGATAGAGGAACTTTTTTGGCCTTTAAAGACAAGATAGAATTAGATATACTTTGTGAAGGAGATTCTCTGCTCTCTAATCCTTATGGTATAATCGTAGTTAATCCAGCACGTTATCCTCAGGTCAAATATATGGAAGCAATGCAACTAATAGCTTGGGTTACTTCTATAGAAGGACAAAAAATAATCAGAGAATACCAAATAGGGGGAGAAGCACTTTTCCATCCTGTAGCAATTAAATAAACAAAGTTATTTATTTAGCTGGTCAATTGGTTAGTTGGTTTGCCAGTTGACCAGCTAATTTAGTCGATAGTGAATAGTCGTTAGTAAGATAGGCGTCTCTCCTGTCTATTAATTCATTAATTAACTAACTAACCAGGTAACCAACTAATCAATTTAATTGGTAAACTGAATTCAATTGGGCAATTGGAAAATTGGTTAATTGGCGAATTGGCGAATTGTAGAATTATATATCGAGGTGACTTGTTTGAATTATATCTTAATTGGAATACAGCAAGCTTTTCAATTAATCTTTTCTTTAGACCGAGAAATATTTAATATTGTCCTGCTTTCATTAAAAGTATCATTAACTGCAATAGCACTTTCTTCCTTACTAGGAATACCACTTGGTTTTTTAATAACTATAAAAAATTTTTATGGAAAAAAATTAACTATCATTTTAATGAATACTTTCTTAGCTTTTCCGACAGTAGTAGTAGGATTAATTGTATATTCTTTAATTTCTCGAAGAGGGCCTTTAGGAGTTTTTGGATTATTGTTTACACCCACCGCGATGATTATCGGTCAGTTTATATTAGCTATCCCCATAATTATTGCTCTAACCCATTCTGCAGTACAGGGAATTGATAAAAGGGTTGAAAAAACCGCTTTAACTCTTGGTGCAACTAAACTTCAATCTGCTTGGGCAGTACTTAAAGAAGCCCGTTATGCAATATTAGAGGCCATAACCACTGCCTTTGGAAGAGTTATTGCTGAAGTAGGGGCTGCTATGATGTTGGGAGGAAATATTAAAGGGAGTACTAGAACCATGACTACTGCTATTGCTCTGGAAACCTCTAAAGGTGAATTTGGATTTGGTATTGCTTTGGGTATTATCTTATTACTTATTGCTTTAGTTGTAAATATTTTTCACCATTATTTTCAGAGCAGGAGAGTGTAAAATTAAAATATGGATAAACCAATGCTTAAGGTTAAGAATTTAAAAAAGATATATAATAATAAAACAGTATTGGATATTGATTATTTGAGCTTTCAGGAGAGTAAGATTTATGCTATCGTGGGTCCAAACGGTTCAGGTAAAACTACGTTATTAAATATATTAAATTTACTAGTGAAACCGGATAAAGGCCAAATCTTTTTTCGTAATCAAGAAATAATCAATAATTCAAATTCTAAGATATTAGAAATTCGGCGAAAGATGACTTTAGTAGGTCAGGATCCTTTTTTATTTCAATCTACAGTATATAGTAATGTTGCTTATGGATTAAAAGTAAGATCTGTGTCCTCCATAGTTCAACAGAATAGAATTAAAAATGCCTTGGATATGGTTGGGCTTTCTGGTTTTGAAAATAGAAAAGTAGATCAATTGTCTGGTGGAGAAGCTCAACGAGTAGTAATTGCTAGAGCTTTAGTGATTGAACCAGAAATCCTCTTTTTAGATGAACCTACCACAAATATAGATCAAAGGCACATAGATATAGTGGAAAGAATTATTAAAAAAATAATGGAAAAAATTAAGACCACTGTAATATTTTCTACTCATGACCTCTCCCAGGCTTATCGTTTAGCAGATGAGGTAATTTCTCTTTTGGAAGGTAAAATCATTATACATG
>JBGPSO010000145.1:0-4621 GCA_041490145.1 Atribacterota bacterium | reverse complement strand
GGGAAGCTTTTCCCGTGAGCCCAGAGTCGGATGGTTGCCTGTTCTTGAGGATCTAAAATAATACGTTCTGATATGTTCATTTGAAATAAGCATAACATATATCCTTTTAAATGTCAAGTTATTTATGACGCACTACACTAGTTATTAAGTTCAATAAGGCAGTTCCTCTTAAGATAAAATGATTAAATCCTTCTTTTCCTTAAAAATAAAAAAGCCCTTCAGCAAATGCCAAAGGGCTTGAAATTTCAAGGCTCCCCAAACAGGATTCGAACTTTTTGTATAAGTGAGTAGACTAAAAAGGTATATCATTTGACTTTCGCCTAACGTTCCCAGTTATATGAAGATGCCCAGATGTAGCGCAGGGTAATTTGGAATTTGGGTGAAGCGACCAAATGGAACTAAGCTGTACAAACAGTCCCTGTTAGGTAAGGTACCCCATAGCTTACCATTTACTATCTACTCCTGGTTATTTGAGTTCCCACCACGTCGAAAAATTTGCCGATCAATTTTTTAATTGGGTTTAAATTTACCGGATAATAGTAATCTGATTCGAACCACCCATTTTCCATACAGTAGGTATAATCCCGGAAATTCTCATTAAGCATTATTTTTCTGCTCGTTCGTGACATTCTAAATATCATAAGCTCAAATAAGGATGGTGTTGGGTATTCTTTTTTTATTAATGTTGAATAAAATCTTTTGCTTTGCTTGTCAATTATCTTATCAATTTTTATCCGGCCTTTTTCTGTCATTGGTTCAAGCGAATTTATACAACAACCTTTGACAACATTGAAACCAAATCCACCTCCAATGAAGTTTAAATATTTTACAATATTATTTCCTCCATATATTCCTTGCGCCACTATACTGGTGAATGCTTTTCCAAAAAAGCGCGGACGATGAAAAATGAATCCAAGTCTATCGAGGAATATTTTCATGAATCCAGATACTTGAAATGAATAATTAGGAGATGCGAATATTACACCGTCTGAATTTATAATTTTTTCAATTAATTTATCTCTATCGTCTTTTAATGGACATAATTCTTCACCCTTGTCCATGCACAATATGCAGCCTTTACAGGTTCCCAAGTTATAATCACTTAACTGAACTATTTCATATTCTATATCTCCAAGTGATCTTAGTTTTTGCAGTAAAAGTTCAGTAGTATTATAAGTATGTTTCTTCCGTGCGCTACCAATAAATGCAGTAACTTTCATAATTGTATTCCCCTTTATTATAAATAATTATACTTTTTTTTAAAACAATGAATTCGAATAAACGTCGGAGATTACACCTAACCTCCCGTGTTATCGACTTCATTTTGATTTAGTCACCATCGTGGACTTAATCAAAATGATGTAATCGCGCAAACTCTATAAAATCAAAGACCATAAGCAGGATTTTTATTTTTTCTTTTTCATTTTTGCACCAGCTCTTTCCAAATTCTCCTTGACTCTAAAGGTTACAATTTTGCTTATTAAATCAAAAGGGATTGGTTTATCTAAGGGAAATTTTATCGAACCTTTTGCTCCCTCATAAGCAGATAGCTCTTTTTTGAATGCTTCGATTCATAATCTCTTCCGAATCAGGTGCAGCCTTTCTAATGGTCGCCCTAAGCTTTTCTAAAATCTCTTGAATGTCTTTGGGAAAACTGGCGATATATTCATCTAGGTCTTTGGGTATGGTTTTATTCGTTTTCATCATATTACTATTTTAACATAGTTCATTTCGTTTGTCAGTTAAGAAGAAGTTATCGAATGGTTGAGCTGGCATATAAATTGCCGTAATTTATTCGGAATTCATGTTTTCCAAAAGAAATCTTCTTTTTGTCAATTTTTCTCTTAAAAAATAAATGTCTGTCCTTGTTATCCTGCATTAAAGTCCTTTTGTTCAGCAATATCTTTGGCAGTTACGTTGGGATGACAATATCTTCCATCTTTGTAGGTGTAATTTTTGACTAAAATTGACTGCTCAGGACAAAAATTAAAACAAGCGTAGCAGTAATAACATTTAATCTCTTTTTGCCATAAAGGTTTATCATGGTTCATCTTTATTTTTTTAGATAAACAAACTTTTTCGCATAGCTTACATCCTGTACACTTTGAATCAGCATAAAAATTAATTTTAGGATTGGTGTATTCAGAGGCCCATTCAATAGGAAGCTGTAGTAATCGATCGACATATTTCATAAAAAAATTAGGTGGATTCGGACTATCTTTTCCTGTATTTTTTTCTTTATTTATAATAACTTTATATATAGTATCAAGTTCCTTTTGAACTTCATCTTCTAAAGCTGAAATTTTTTCTTTTGTTATTCGAGAGGCCCAATCTTGAACAATCATAAAAGACGGCATTAAACCCTTCGGTGAATTCCCCATCATTTTTAGGGTAAAATAAGAATCGATACTTTTGCCTCTTTTTTTCAATAGTTTTTCAAGGTATATGTTGACTTTTCCTGGAAAACCACTATTTGTGGTTACCGCAAAAATATATTGAGTTGGTTTTAAATTAATTTTCTTTAAAAATCTCCTTACCGGATCAGGGGTCGAAGAGACATAAATAGGAAACACAAAACCTATCCTTTCTCCCTTCGTTTCTATAACATCTTCCTTTAAAAGGCTGACCATTGGCATAAGCTTAGTTTCTGGAATTCGTTTTTGAAGTTCTCTTGCCAGGTGTAACGAATTACCTGTTCCTGAAAAATAATAGATTTCTACTTTACTCATAATAAGTTCCCTCCTAGATATGTCAAGGGACGGTTTTTTGTCACACTCTACTTTTCGCTATCATCCCCCGATTAATATTTAAAAAATTAAATATTCTTCTAATAAATAAATTAGATTACTTTTCTAAAAAAATCTAAAATTATTCTTAAATTATAATTATAAAATAAAAACGGTATTTTAATTTTTAAGGATTAATATTTATGAAATTATTATCTTGCTCTTCTTTTAAAATAAATTCTTAATTTTTAATTCTCAGACTATCATTTCAGATCTATTAATTCATATTCTTTGCAATGTGTCAAAGAACCGTCCCCTGACACATAAAAATAAGAATACATCCTATTTTTTTCTGTGGTTTAGCTTTCTGTTTTACGAAGGCTTCCTTTGAGACGTCTATCTATAACAATATCTAAAGCCTCAACCATCTGGCTAAGAACTCCTCAGATTCCATATGTTTTTCGCTAAAAGTTACCGAATTATTGATCCGGCAAATCTTCCCTATTTATCTAATTTAAAAGTAAAATATCAATTACCTAAGAAAATGGTATATGTCACTAGTTTATTTATATTCCATATTTTTATTTATTTAAATATTCCAACATTCCATTAAAAATATCTAATAATTCATTTTTTTCATTTTCTTCATTTGATCCTTCAGGATATTTAAGTTCTTTGACTTCTTTAATATATTGCGCTATGTTTTCTTTTGAGAAATCTTCTTTAAATAATAAAGATGCTAATTCATAGGTTCCCTTCTCTTCTCGTTCCATATCTTCAGACATTTTCTTTTTCATTTCTTCCTTGCCCGTTTCAATAGGATATAGTTTTGATCTTGTAACAAAACCAAAGGCCCAAGGTTTCTCAATAGCTAATTTTACTCTATTTTTCTTTCCAGATCTTAAAACGATAAAAACTAAGAGTTCTAACAATAAATCAGAATCTATTTCTGGAAAAAGATTCCTAGAAACTTCACCTAAAACAAAATCTTTTTCCTCTACTGCTGTATTAATCCTATGTAGAGCCCAATTTATAAAACATCTCCATGATAAATCTGAGAAAACTTTATTTTCTTCTTTATCTACTAAATTAATTTTTGATACTTTCCACTCTTTTGGGAAACATTGATTCCAAATAAAATCCATTTCTGAAAAATTTGCCTTTTCTATATTTTTAAAAAATACTTTGTAAAAAGGATCAAATAAATAGTTGATATAATAGTGTTTATTACCATTACCAACCAGTTCATCCTTATATTTTTCTGCATGTTTTTTAAAATGAATAAAAAAAGAAAAGGCTTCTTGCTCTTTAAAAGAACGTTCTTCTATATTACTTAAAATAGAATCTAATACTCTTAAAATTTCTCTATAGTTAAAAGAACTTTTTGATTTATTTTTGCTATCTAGATATTTTTTAATATATATATATTCATTTTGCCATGTCTTAAAATGCCATTCTAAAATTCTAGTAAAAGATATCTTTGGTTCTAATAATAAAATAATTGAGCGCTCATTTATAAAATTATAGAAATCATTTAGAAGTTTAGAGGTAATTTTAAGACTATTTTGGGGTAATCCTAGCAGATGATCAATTTTTGAAAAAAATATCTTACAAAATTCTTTTTCGTTTTGAATATTTATTTTTGTTACTTCCCATATAGATTTCCAAACAATTTCAAGATCATCATATTTTTTCACCTTTTTTAAGTAAGAGAACCTAAAGCCAAATATATTTCCTTTAATCCAATGATAAACTTTTATTATAATTACTGTAACTAATATGATCCCAATAGAATTTAAAATGATAGCAATAAGTCTATATAAACCTATTAAAATATCCCAAAATAACATTGGAAGAAATATTAAAAAAACGGATAAAATAAGTAATTTAATATT
>JBGPSO010000144.1:0-4628 GCA_041490145.1 Atribacterota bacterium | reverse complement strand
GATGATAGATTTAGATAAGCCAAGTGATATAGAATTAATTAAAAAATGTTTGGAGAAATAAAAATATTAGTCAAAAGTTATAATCTAGTTGGTTTAAAATATTAAAGCTTAAATTTATTTAAATTAAAATTATTAAAAATTGAAAAAATTATTAAAAAAATTTGTATTTAAAAGAAATTAGTGCTAAACTATCTTTAGCTATAGTATCTGAAAGAAAAACTTCTTTATAGCCCTCTTTTAAATAAATTTTCTAAATATTTTATACTTCATTTAATCTTTATTATTAGAAGATTTAATGGGAAAATATTAAGTAGTATTATAAACTAGAAATGGTTCTATGCATTAATTATTCATCATAAAATCTATTCAATTGTAGCAATAACATGATATTTAAATATAGTTATTTGTATTCATAACTTTAAACAGTATAAAATAAATTATTATGTTCTAAACATAATAAAAGGGAGGTTTTGTTATTTGCTCTTAACAGAATTAAAGGAAAAAAAGATCAGTGATTTATGTAAAATCGCCAAAGAATATAACATTAATAATTTTTCCAGAATAAAAAAAATAGATCTAATCTTTAAAATTTTACAAGCCCAAACAGAGAAAAAAGGTTATATGTTTTCTGAGGGGATTTTAGAAATTATGAATGATGGATTTGGTTTTTTAAGAACAGGTGGTTATCTACCTAGTGAAAACGATATCTATATTTCCCCTTCCCAAATAAAGAGGTTCAATCTTAGTAATGGAGATTTTGTGTCCGGACAGGTTAGATCTCCCAAAGAAGGAGAAAGATATTATGCTTTATTAAAGGTTGAAGCTGTTAATCAAGAAGATCCAGAACTATCTAAAGAGAGAATAGACTTTGAAAATCTTACTCCTCTTTTTCCGGAGAAGATAATTAATTTAGAAAGTAAGTCAGATGAGTTATCAACAAGAATTATTGATTTATTTTCACCAATTGGAAAAGGTCAACGAGGTCTTATAGTATCCCCTCCGAAAGCAGGAAAAACAATTTTATTAGAAAAGATTGCCAATGGAATTACTGCTAATCATCCCGAGATAAATCTTATAATTTTATTAGTTGATGAAAGACCTGAAGAAGTTACTGGTATGCAAAGATCGGTAAATGCAGAAGTAGTAAGCTCTACTTTTGATCAACCTGTAAGTAATCATTTAAAAGTAGCTGAAATTGTATTAGAAAGAGCAAAGAGATTAGTAGAACAAAAAAAAGATGTAGTAATACTATTGGATAGTATTACCAGATTAGCTCGAGCTTATAATCAAAATATTCCAACTAGTGGTAAAACTTTGTCTGGAGGGTTAGATTCAAGTGCCCTTTATTGGCCAAAAAGATTTTTTGGGGCAGCACGAAATATTGAAGAAGGCGGAAGTTTAACTATACTTGCTACTGCTTTAGTAGAAACGGGAAGTAGAATGGATGAAGTAATATTTGAAGAATTTAAAGGGACCGGGAATATGGAATTAAAATTAGATAGAGAAATTTCTGAAAATAGAATATTCCCAGCAATTGATATAAAAAAATCTGGTACTCGGAGAGAAGAATTATTAATAGATAAAGAAAAATTACAAAAAATATGGTTATTAAGGAGAGCGCTATCTTCTCAAACTTCTCTCGGTTCAATACAATTAGTACTTAATAAATTAAAAAAGACCAAGAATAATAACGAATTTTTAGATTCTATCAAAGAACAAGATATTTGATTTTATATAATATAATTCTAAAATATAAAAATAATTTTTATATAATTTTGACCTTAAAATAATATTATGTTATAATTTTTTATATTTTGATGCAATAAAATATTAATAAAAGGAAGTTAGAAGGAGAGAAAAATGAAAAAAGATATACACCTAAAATATGAGAAAGCAATCATAAGTTGTGCCTGTGGTAACAGTTTTGAAACTGGTTCTACTAAAAAGAATATGAAAATAGAAATATGCTCGGCATGTCATCCCTTTTTTACTGGTAAACAAAAAATATTTGATACTACCGGAAGGGTTGAAAAGTTTAATAAAAAATATAATTTAACTAACGAAGAAGATAGTAACAATTAATTAAATTATAATCGTAAATAATTTTGGAAAATGAAAGTATGGTATTAAAAAAATAATAAAATATATTTTTTAATAATAATTATGAGAACAAGAATTATGAGAAAGAAAAAATTATTATTTAAAAAAAGTTGGAATAAAATAATGAATGTAGGTATTTAAAATAAAAACAGAGCTTTCTTAAGGCTCTGTTTTTTTATGTTGAGTTATCTTGGTAGATAATTATGTGGTAGGGGGGAAAGGGGAATGCAGAAAGGTAAAAATAATGGTTGGATTGAAGTTATTTGTGGAAGTATGTTTAGTGGAAAAAGCGAGGAATTAATAAGAAGAGTTCATAGAGTTCAAATTGCTAAAAAAAAGGTACAGGTATTTAAGCCAACTATTGATACTAGATATTCTATTCAGTATATTTACTCACATAATGGTACTAAAATTGAAGCTATTAATATTTCTAATTCAAAAGAACTCTTAGAAAAAACAGAACCAGATACTGAAGTGGTTGCTATTGATGAAGCTCAATTCTATGATAAAGGGATTGTAACCATTTGTCAAAAACTTGCTGATCAAGGTAGAAGGGTAATTGTGGCTGGTTTAGATCAAGATTTTAGGGGAGAGCCTTTTGGTCCAATACCGAAGTTACTTGCCGTAGCAGAATATATAGATAAATTGCAAGCAATATGTATGATTTGTGGTAGTCCAGCTTCCAGGACTCAAAGATTAGTAAATGGTAAGCCTGCGAAATATAGTGATCCAATCATATTAATTGGGGCAAAAGAAACTTATGAAGCAAGATGTCGGAAATGTCATGTAGTAATCAAAGAGTAAAATTGTATCGCGTATCGAGTGTAAAATTGGTTAGTTGGTTAATTGGTTACCTGGTTAGCTAGTTAAGAAAACATAAAATAGAAGTCGGATACCAAATTAGTATGTAGTATATCGTATTTTACTATACAACACGCAGAGTATAGCGTAGAATTAAAAAAGAAAAAGAGCAAGAAAGAATAAAAAAAGCAGATTTAAGAGAATAATTAAGAACAGTTCTTTAATTTTAAGTTTTAAGCTTTGTATTTGTGTTTTACGCTTTTAGTTTTTAGCTGCTTAAACTAATTAACCAGTTAACCAAGTAACCAGCTAACCAAAGGGAGGTTAATTCTATGAAAGTTAAATTAATAAATTATACTAAGAATCCTGAAAAAATTGTAGCTCAGTCAGCAAGGTTATGCTATTCTAATTTAGGTATTGAAGATTTAAAAAAAAGCCTTACTAATGAATCGATAACGAAATTAATTAAAAAAATAATGAGATTAGGACATTATTCTGTTTTAGAACATATTAATTTTACTTTTGCTATTGAGGGAATATCAAGAGTAACTTCTCATCAGTTAGTAAGACATCGAATTGCCTCTTTTTCTCAGCAAAGTCAAAGATATGTTAAAATAAGTAAGAAAGATTTTCCTTATATTATTCCAAAATCAATTGCCAAAGATGATAAATTGCGTAAAATATTTATTGATACTATAAAAGAATTAGATAAGATTTATCACCAATTTTTAGATGATAATATTGCGGCAGAAGATGCAAGATATATTTTACCACAGGCAGTTGTAACTAAAATAATAATAACTGCTAATGCTCGAGAATTATTACATATTTTTAAATTAAGATGTTGCAATAGAGCCCAATGGGAGATTAGAGAAGTAGCAAAAAGTATGTTAAAAGAAGTTAAAGATATCGCGCCAACTATATTTGAGAATGCTGGTCCACCTTGTATCTTAGGACCTTGTCCAGAAGGTGAATTGACCTGTGGTAAACCATGGTCTAAAAAATATGTAAAAGGAGAAAATTAATAATAATGAAAAATGATAATTGTAATTACGGGGGTCAAGCAATAATAGAAGGTGTAATGATGAGATCTCCTTTTAAATATGCTATTGCTGTTCGTAAGCCAGATAATGAAATAATTTTAAAAACAGGTAAATTAAGGTCATTATCTAATAGAATAAAATTTTTAAAATGGCCTATTTTTAGAGGAATAATTAATTTAATTGAATCTTTAACTCTTGGCCTGAAAGCGTTAACTTATTCAGCAGAACAGGCAACAGGAGAAGAAGATAAGATAAGTAATGTAGAAATGTTTTTTACTATTTTAATTGCTTTTGTACTATTTATACTTATCTTTATAGCTCTTCCTACCACAATAGCCCGATATTTAGATAAGTATCTCTCCGGTTTAATTGTATATAATTTATTTGAAGGAACATTAAGGATAGGAATATTTATATTTTATTTATATTTTATATCAAAAATAAAAGATATAAAAAGAGTATTTGAATACCATGGAGCAGAACATAAGGTAATCTATACTTACGAAGCTGGAGAAGAACTTAAGGTAGATAATGTAAAAAAATATAGTACTTTACATCCTCGGTGCGGAACGAGTTTTATCTTTATTGTCTTAGTAATAAGTATTTTAGTATTCTCTTTACTGGGAAAACAAACCTTACTTTTACGGATAACTTATCGAGTAGCCATAATTCCTTTAATAGCTG
>JBGPSO010000143.1:0-4634 GCA_041490145.1 Atribacterota bacterium | reverse complement strand
GATAATCCAGGGCAAACATATGAGATAGAGAAGGGGTAGAGGGATATTGATAATCTGCCTTTTGAATATAATCATATAGCTTTAAGAGGTCGAAGTAAGTTCCTCTAAATTTAACCTTTCTTGCTGCTTCTAAGGCCTTTTCCGATATAGAACAAAGAGAAAGGCCAGGAGGTAAGCCCAAGCATTTTTGACTAGAAGTGAGGCAAACATCAATCCCTAATTTATCTACTTCTATCTTTACTCCTCCTAGAGAACTTACTACATCAAGACAAAATATTACTTCTGGATATTTGGTCATCACTTGAGCAATCTCTTCAACTGGATTCATAATCCCAGTTGATGTCTCATTGTGGGTTACGGTAATAAGGTCATATTTACCAGTAGCTAAGGCCTTATCCACTGATTCCGAGGTGGTAGGTTTTCCCCATTCCACTTCAAACTTATCAGCAGGAACATTGTTATCTCTAGCCATATCATACCATCGATTACCAAAGTCGCCACAGGAAAAGACGGCTGCTTTCTTCTGAGTACAGGAACGGATAGATCCTTCCATTAAGCCACTTCCCGAAGAGGTGGAGAGCAAAATTTCATTTTTAGTATACATTAATTTTCTTAATTTATCACTGATACTTCTTTGAAGATTAGAAGCTTCTTTGCCCCGATGTCCAATCATCGGTTTCGCCATCTTTTGTAAAACATCTTCGGCTACATGAGTAGGTCCTGGAATGAAAAGTTTTTTGTACATTCTATTTCCTCCTTAATTTATTATTAATATTAACCATGATTAAAACAAAAACCTCTATTTAAAGGATACTTCTAATAATTTAATGTTTAAAACATCTTACTCCAGTAAAAATCGTAGCGATATTATTTTCATTAGCAGCCATTATGACCTCTTCATCACGCTTGGAACCACCTGGCTGAATAATAGCAGTTATTCCTGCCTTAGCTGCTTCATCCACTCCATCTCTAAAAGGGAAAAAAGCATCGGAGGCAAGATAACTACCCATAGAACGCCCTCCAGATTTACTAATAGCAATTTTTACTGAATCTATTCTACTCATCTGCCCAGCTCCAACCCCAACTATCTGTTTATCCTTAGTCAAAACAATAGCATTCGATTTTATATGTTTTACTACTTTCCAGGCAAATAAAAGTTCTTCTAATTCCTCTTTAGTTGGTTTTCTCTTAGTAACTATTACTAAATTATTGAACTCCAGGCCTTTTAAATCTAAATTTTGAACTAAAAAACCACCTATTATTTTTTTTATATCTTTAAGTGAAGGATCTCTTCGATCTAAATCTCCTACTTTTATTAATCTACGATTTTCCTTCTGTCTTAAAATATCTAAAGCTTCTTTCTCAAAATCAGGAGCCACTATTGCCTCAACAAAAGTAGTATCATTAATTAAATTAGCAAGTTTTACTCCCACAATCTTATTAATACCAATAATGCTTCCATAGGCAGACAAAGGATCTCCCTGATATCCCTTTTGATAAGCCTCTTCAATGGTAGATGCACTGGCCAAACCGCAAGGATTAGTATGTTTTATAAAGACCACAGTGGGCTCTTTAAAATCTTTAACTATTTCTAAAGCGGCATTAAGATCAACCAGGTTATTGAAAGACAATTCTTTCCCTCCTAACTGTATTGCATTCCCCAGATTGGCCTCTTCGATTAATATTTCTTTATAGAAAGAAGCAGGTTGATGAGGGTTTTCTCCATAACGTAAATCGGAAACTTTTTCGCCAATTAAATTTAAAGTAGGTGAAAAAAAGTTTGCTTCTTTAGTCAGTTTTTTTCTTAGATATTGAGCAATTATTCCATCATAAAATGAGGTGTGTTCAAATACCTCAACTGCTAATCTCTCTTTAGTTTTTAAAGATATTTCACCATGGTTCTTGGTTAATTCTTCTAAAATTACCAAGTAATCTTTGGGATTTATTACTACAGCTACATCTTGATAATTCTTAGCTGCTGCCCTCAAAAGAGAAGGACCTCCTATATCTATATTTTCTATAGCCTCTTCTAAATTAACTCCTTCCTTTTTAGAAATAGTATTTTGAAAAGGATATAAATTTACTACTACCAAATCTATTAATCCTATCTGTTGTTCATTTATTTCTTTTTTATGAGCCGGATCGTTCCTTTTGGCTAATATTCCCCCAAAAATAAGAGGGTGCAGAGTTTTAACCCTTCCATCTAATATTTCTGGAAAATTGGTTAGGCCGGAAATTAACTTTACTCTCACTTCATTTTCAGCTAAAAGCTTAGCAGTCCCTCCGGTAGATATTATTTCCATTCCCAATTTTTCTAAACCTTTAGCAAAATCAATAATCCCTTCCTTATCTGAAACACTAATTAAAGCTCGTTTTACTTTGGTCATTTTTTCTCTCCCTTTTATCTATCTCTAGATAGATAAGAAGACCATCTCATTAGAATTTTTTATTTTATACCCTTTAGAGCAATATCTTTTCGATAATACATCTCTTCAAAATATATTTTTTCTACCCCTTCATAAGCCTTCTCTTTAGCTTTAAAGATAGTGTCAGCCCAAGCAGTTATGCCTAAGACCCTTCCTCCGGAGGTAACTACCTTTCCATCTTGAAATTTAGTACCAGCATGAAAGGCTATAATATTTTTCATCTCTTCTAAACTTTTCAAACCACCAATAACCTTTCCTTTTTGATATTTACCCGGATATCCCCCAGAAGCTATCACCACACAGACCACAGCATTATCTTTCCATTTAAGATTGATTTTATGAAGGTTACCTTCAATTACTGCATTAAATATTTCTATCAAATCTGTTTCTAATCTTGGTAATACGACTTGAGTTTCTGGATCACCAAAACGGGCATTAAATTCTAAAACCTTAGGTCCTTCTTTAGTTAATATCAATCCAGCATAGAGTACCCCTTTATATTCTCTGCCCTCGGTTTTTAAGCCTTCTATGGTTGGTTTTAAAATTTTTTGCAAAACTATCTTCCTGGATAGGTCATTGTAAAAAGGAACAGGAGAGTAAGCTCCCATACCTCCGGTATTAGGTCCTTTATCCTGATCAAATATTTTTTTATGGTCTTGGGAGGGAACCATAGGTAGTACAGTCTTTCCATCACTAAAAGCTAAAACTGATATCTCTTCTCCTTCTAAAAATTCCTCAATAACTACATATTCACCAGCATCTCCAAATATTTTTTTCTTCATTAAAGAGTCTAACGCCTCTTTGGCTTGTTTTATACCCTTTACAATAAATACTCCTTTCCCGGCAGCTAATCCATCTGCTTTTATTACCAAAGGAAAAGCTTGTTGTTTAACATAATCAAAAGCCTTCTTAATATCTTGGAAGACCGCGTAATTAGCTGAAGGGATATTATATTTTTTCATTAAGTACTTAGAAAAAACCTTACTTGATTCAATCTGAGTAGCCTTTTGGTTGGGACCAAATATTTTTAAACCTAATTTATCAAATTCATCTACTATTCCCCGGGATAAAGGCAATTCTGGTCCTACTATAGTCAAATCAATCTTCATTTTTTGAGCAAAATTAGCTAATCCTACCATATTATCTTCGCCGATATCTACACATTGAGCTAAAGGAGAAATCCCCGCATTACCCGGCGCACAAAATATTTTAGAAACTTTCGGACTTTGACTAATTTTCCAGACCAGAGCATGTTCTCTTCCACCACTTCCTATTACTAATATTTTCATTTTAATCAACCTAATATTTCTATATCCTACTTTAAATTTAAATTATTTTTTAATATAAACTTTTCTGCCTTTAATAATTAATCTACCCTGGGAAAATAATTGAATTGCCTGAGAATAGATTTGATGTTCTTCCTTTAAAATTCTTTCCGCTAAAGATTCTTCAGTATCATCCTTGCTTACTTCTACTGCACTTTGCAAAATAATAGGACCCGAATCCATCCCCTCATCGACAAAATGCACCGTACAACCAGAAATTTTTACTCCATATTCTACCGCTTGTTTCTGGGCTCGTAGGCCAGGAAAAGAAGGGAGTAGTGCAGGATGAATATTTATTATCTTATTCTTATAAGCTTTGATAAAATAAGAGCTTAAAATCCTCATATATCCAGCTAAAACTACCAGTTCAACTTCTTTATTTTCCAAGGTCTCTACAATTTTTTTATCATAATCTTCTCTGTTTTTGAATTCTTTATGGTTAATATATTGAGTTTCAATATTATGCTGTTTAGCTCTTTTAAGTGCATAGGCATCAAGATTATCGCTAATAACAATCTTAATCTTTCCTTCAATTTTACCTTCTTCGATAGCCTCAATTATAGCTTGTAAATTAGTCCCTCTGCCTGAAACCAGTACCCCAATATTAATCATTAACCCTTTCTCCTTAAAAAGGTAAAAAAAGGTGCCAGGCACCTTTTTTTACCTTTTAAATTATTACCTGTTTATTACCTTTTATTACCTTACCGATAATATAAGAATCACAATCCATCAGTTTAAGTTCTTTTATTATCTCTAAAACTTCATTCCTCTGGACAATTAATACCATCCCGATACCCATATTAAAGGTATGATACATCTCCTCATCAGAAATATTTCCTTCCTTTTGAATTAAAGAAAAAAGGTAAGGTTTAGGCCAGCTTTT
>JBGPSO010000142.1:0-4645 GCA_041490145.1 Atribacterota bacterium | reverse complement strand
GAAGAAGCTGAAAAAGCCAAAGATGCTTTAAACGATACCGAATTTGATGGCCGTCCTTTGAAGATCGATGAAGCTCGTCCCCGCAAACCAAGAAGCGATTTTAGAAGATAATTAGATAAGCATGCTGTAGCTATAATTGATTAAATTTAAATTTGATTTAATTATTTATTAGGTCAAAAATAGGTCAGCCATTTTAATATATAAAAGATCAAATTTAAAGATAAAAATATCCAATAAAAAAGTTAATTTTTATATTTTGAGAGGTAATATTTTTTAGAAAAAATTAAATAAATATTTTGGGGAGCTGATTAAAGCTGAGAGTGTTTTTAATAAACAGACCCTTGGAACCTGATCTGGATAATGCCAGCGTAGGGAATTAAAACAACAGTGTTTTGATTAAACCGCAGTTTTGATTAAAAGATCGGGTCTGCGGTTTTTTTATTTAAAATAAATTACTTTAAAAGAAAGGGGAATTTATAATGAAAAGAAATCAAGTAAGGATTATGACAGAGATTGGTATGGCGGTGGCATTAGCTGCTATTTTAAATTTTATTCCTTTGTGGAGGATGGCTCAGGGGGGGTCGGTTAGCCTCGAAATGCTGCCGATTTTAATTATAGCTTTGCGCTGGGGAGCTGGTCCAGGTATGATGGCTGGAGTAGTATATGGTTTAGTTCAATTAGCACTTGGTCCTTTCATTATCCATCCAGCACAACTGGTATTAGATTATCCTTTACCTTATATGCTGGTTGGATTAGCAGGAATATTCTCAAACAAGATTAATTTAAAGGCAAAGGGTAGTACGTATGGCTGGTTATTATTAGCTGTCTTTACTGGTGGACTAGGAAGGTTTATTAGCCACTTCCTTTCCGGGATTATATTTTTTGCTCAGTATGCTCCGGAAGGTCAAAGTCCATGGGTATATTCAGCAATATATAATATCAGTTACCTTTTGCCATCGCTGTTGTTAAGTTATATAATTATGATACCGTTAATAAAGAATATAGTAATTAATGAGGGCAAAAACGAAAGATGAGAGGATAATTTATGTCAACGAATAAGGCGGTTATTGTCTTAAACGGAGAATTAAAAGGAAATAAGGAAGAATGTAAGGAACTAATCGGAGAGAAAAAGGCATTGTTTGTTGCTGCTGATGGTGGAGCCTTATTATTAGAGAGCATAGGTTTTTTGCCCGATGTGATTATAGGTGATTTTGATTCGCTTACCAAGGCACAATATCAACGTTATGAAAAAATGGGAGTTAAGATTATAAAATACCCTGTTGAAAAGGGCAAAACTGATGGTGAACTGGCACTCCAATATTGTCGGGAAAGAGGTTTTAATAATATTATTATCATCGGCTTTGCAGGGGGGCGATTAGATCAGCAGTTAGCCAATATCTTTCTCCTGGAATATGCTTTTAGAAATGGAATAGCAGCATTTATTAAGGAACCTGGGCTGGAAATGGGGATAATAAATAAAGAAAAAGTGTTTTTTCAAAAAATAGGTGTAAGGCTTTCTTTGATTCCCTTAGATAAAAAGGTTACCGGTGTTACTATAACGGGATGTAAATATTTGCTCGAATCAGGAAGCCTATTAAGATATAAGACCAGAGGTATTAGCAATATAATTGAGCAGGAAAAAGCTGTTATTACCGTTGAGAAAGGTTTATTATTATATGTTCTGAATCAGTCAGAATAATCCATAGACACGGTCTACTAAATCATTTAGTCCGCTTGTAATTTTCTTTCTAATAAATTTATAAATAATAACGGAGCAGATAAATCTGCATCGTTATTATTTTCTAATTACTCCCACTAAGGTTTACACTAATAATAAAATATAAAAAACAAAAAAGTTTGTAGAAGAAAAAAAATAAGTGTAAAATATTAAATATCAGTATTCATAAGTGGAGGAGGAATTTCTAAATTGTTTAATAGAATTGCTAACATAGTAAGAGGATTAGCTGTAGATGCTATAGAGAAGGCTCAATCTGGTCACCCGGGTTTACCCTTGGGCTGCGCAGAGATTGGAGCGGTACTCTTTGGAAATATTTTAAAGTATAACCCTTCTACCCCCGATTGGCCAGACCGAGATCGTTTTGTACTATCTGCGGGTCATGGTTCAATGTGGTTGTATTCTTTGCTATACCTTTCTGGATATGGTATTTCTTTAGAAGATTTAAAGAAGTTTAGACAATTAAATTCTAAAACCCCTGGTCATCCTGAATATGGAGAAACTCCTGGAATAGAAGTTTCCACCGGACCTTTGGGGCAAGGATTTGCCAATGCCGTAGGAATGGCACTGGCAGAGAAAATGTTGGCAGTCAGATTTAATACCAAGGATTATAAAATTGTTGATCATTACACCTATACTCTTTTAAGTGACGGCTGTATGATGGAAGGTGTTACCTCTGAAGCTGCTTCTTTAGCTGGTCATCTGGGCTTGGAAAAGTTAATAGCTATCTATGATGATAATAAGATATGCCTGTCTGGAGAAACTAAAATGACCTTTACTGAATCGGTAGCCGATAGATTTAAAGCTTATAACTGGCAGGTAATAGAAAATGTCGATGGTCATAAAGTAAAAGAAATTAAAGATGCCCTGCTAGAAGCTAAGAAAAGCAAAAATAAACCTACCTTAATTATAGCCAGAACCCATATTGGTTATGGAGCTCCCACCAAGCAGGATTCCAGCAGTTGCCATGGTTCACCTTTAGGTGAGGAAGAGGTCAGAGGTCTAAAGAAGAATTTAGGTCTTCCTTTAGACGAGAAATTTTATGTTTCAGCTGAGGTAAAAGAATTTTTTGAGAATAGAAAAAAAGAATTGATTAAAAAAAGAGAAGAATGGCAGAACATATTTGAAGAATGGACTAAAAAGTCTCCCCCATTAAGAAAGAAGTGGGATGAAGCCTTAAATTTAGTCCTCCCCCAAGATTTAGAATTGGAAAGTTTGGAAATAAAGTCTCCGGTAGCTACTCGAGTAGCGTCATCGATAGTCCTGAATAAACTTGCTGATGAAATTCCTTATCTTATCGGTGGTTCAGCAGATTTAGAACCTTCTACCAAAGCTTATTTAAGTAAATATGAGGATGTTCAAAAGGATAACTTTAATGGTAAAAATATCAGATTCGGAGTTAGAGAACATGCGATGGGAGCGATCGTTAATGGTATTGCAGTGCATAAGGGATTTAGACCTTATTGTTCCACTTTTTTTGTTTTTTCTGATTATATGCGCCCAGCTATTAGGATGGCAGCTTTAATGAAGCTTCCGGTAATCTATATCTTTACCCACGATTCTTTCTTTGTAGGAGAAGATGGCCCAACTCATCAACCTATAGAGCAACTTGAATCTTTAAGGACTATACCAAATCTAAAGATTATTCGACCTGCTGATGAAGAAGAGACCAAATTAGCCTGGAGAGAAATCTTAAAGAAGACAGAAGAGCCTACCGCCTTGATTTTATCCCGACAGGATTTGCCTCATCTGGAAAAATCTCGTGGAGTAAAAGAATTCGCTCGTGGTGGTTATATAATATCTCACCAAGAAAAAGAAGTCCCTCAAGTAGTATTAATGGCCAGTGGCAGCGAGGTTTCGATAGCTCTAAAAGTAAGCCTTATATTAAAAGTGAATGGTATTGCCAGTCGGATAGTATCTATTCCGGATAGAGAAGAATTTTTAAGACAAGAAAAAAAATACATAGAAGAGGTCTTAGGACCTGGGGATGCTCTTCGAGTAGTGATTGAGGCTAATACCGGTCAAGGGTGGTATCAGCTATTGAATAATTCTTATTATACGGTATTTATGAAATCTTTTGGAAAAAGTGCCCCAGCCCAACAATTAGCTGATTATTTCGGTTTTACCCCCGAAAAGATTGCCCAAAAAATCATACAACTTTGTCAGGGGACGGTCCTTTGACAAATTCTGAACTTATGATTACAGGAATAATTTTTAATATTCAAAGATATTCAATTCATGATGGACCAGAAATTCGGACTACAGTTTTTTTAAAAGGATGTCCACTTAATTGTTGGTGGTGCCAAAATCCTGAAAGCCAGTTAAGCGAGCAGGAAATGATATTTTGGGGAGATAGATGTATAGGTTGCGGAGCATGTTCTACGATTTGTCTTTCTGATGCTATTCAGATAAAAAATGGTATTCCGATTACTGAAAAAGAGAAATGCATTCTTTGCGGAAAGTGTATAGAAAAATGCCCGGCTCTAGCCCGAGAAATGATAGGGGAAAAACTAACCATCGAAGAGGTTATAAAAGAGATAGAAAAAGATCTGGTATTTTATGAAGAATCTGGCGGGGGAGTGACCTTCTCCGGTGGAGAACCATTAAGGCAATCTGAATTTTTAGAGGGTCTCCTTAATGGTTGTCAAGAAAAGAAAATCCATACTGCAGTTGATACTTCGGGATATATTTCCTGGGAAATTTTAAATAAAATAAGCCCTAAAGTAGATCTATTTTTATACGACCTTAAATTAATGGATAGTAAAAAACATAAAAAATATACCGGGGTATCTAATGAGATCATTTTAGAAAATTTAAAGAAACTATCCTCGGTACACCATAATATCTTTGTTCGTTTTCCGGTTATTCCTGGCATAAACGATGATTATCAAAATATCAAGGAAACGGGAG
>JBGPSO010000141.1:0-4653 GCA_041490145.1 Atribacterota bacterium | reverse complement strand
GTAAAATCTCTAAGAGAAGGCAAGGTTAGCTTGCGGGAAAGTTTTGCTCAATTTGAAGATAAAGAACTTTATATAATGAATATGCATATATCTCCTTATGCTTTTGGTAATATATTCAATGTAGACCCTAAAAGGAAACGAAAATTACTCTTGCATCTAAGGGAACTTAACCGTTTAAAAGGCCAAGTTGAGGAAAAAGGTTTAACCCTGGTGCCTTTGCGAATTTATTTTAAAAGAGGTCGTGCCAAGATGGAATTAGCTTTGGCGAAAGGAAAAAAATTGTACGATAAACGGCAGTCACTAACCGAGAAAGCAGTTCAAAGAGATGTAGAAAGAGAATTAAAGGATAAAAAATGGGGGCGATAGGTTTCGACAGGGATAAAAGAGGTAAGAATAGCGAGTCGAGGTTCCATGTCCTCGTAAAACTATGGAAAAACATTAATCGCTAACAATAACGAATTAGCATTTGCAGCCTAATTAGGCTGCTTGTCTTTAAAGGTTCTTTGTTTACGAGACCTTTATAGGCATAACCTAAAGTAAACTATCTTTTATCTTGCTGCCCAGAAAGGTAAAAGAGAAAATTCAGGGCTGGTTCAATTTACATCCTGTCTATGGGAGGTAAAAAGAGCGAGAAAAAAATTATAGACTACACTCGTAGTGGTTTTTACTGAAATATCTTTGGACGCGAGTTCAAGTCTCGCCGCCTCCACCAAACCTTTATTGTTAAAGCCTTTCAGGCCTTTTGCTGATGGGCTTTTTTATTTTTTAGAATTATTTTCTAGAGAAAGAAGGATTTTTAATAAGTTGTATAGTATATATAAAATAGTGACTAAAAAAAATTAAATAAGCGTATTTTTCATCTAAGCAGAATATCTATAATAATATTATACTAAAATAAATAGCTATATTATCTAAGATTTAGATTAAGAGCAGCATTCTTTCTCTATACCAAAAGATCCACTAGGTAACACATCCTAACCATACTAACCATAAAACTACCCATCTTCTATGTTCACCTAACAAAAAACTTAATATCATATTCTGTATGAAGATAACAGGAGAGAACTTTTCTTTTAATTTTAAAAGAAGAGGAGCCAAAAAAGAAAGGACACTATCCCAAATAATGAGGGATAGATAAAAATAACCCCTTATCAGATAAGGGGTTCAAGGGTGGGTGTGTAGAATAAAATAGAGGTACTCTAAAAGCCTTGCAAGACAAGAGTTTTAGGATTTTCTGAAAGGTACTAGCAGACTTAAAACAAAGGAGGTGATAAAAATGGCTAAGTTTTTGGTTGTTCATCCGGTGGGTAAAGAGGCAACTGCGGAGGCTGCCACACCTTTTGTGAAAGCATTGAAGGCAAATCACACAGTTGATGCTTACTGGATTAGAAGTTGGTATGCCCGCGAGGAAGGCAAAATATACTGTGAATTTGATGCAAAAAATGCTGAATCTATCCGTCAAGTCCTCGATAAAGCAAATAAAATTGCGGGAGAATTGCCTACAGAAGGAATTTATAAACTCGAGTTAATGGTTAACTCAGAAGACTTTAGATAATTTTCATTTAGGTTATCGGTACCAAATAGAAAAAATTTAATAAATAGATAACGCAAAGAGAGTAAGATAATTCCAAGCCCTTTGGCCTTTGCTGAAGGGCTTTTTTATTTTATAAATATTTTCATAGAACAGAAGGATTTTTGAATAGGCTTGTAGTATATAATAAACAATACATTGAATTACGTTTATTTATTAAAATGGTTGAAGTAAAAAAGGGGGTGATATCAAGTGGGAGATAAAAATCCGAAAAAGTTGAAAAAAAAGAAAAAAATAATTAAGAAGGTTGCTGAGCAATCCAGAATCTCTAATGAAACAGTCTCAGTAAAGAAATCCAAAAAATAACAATATAAAAATAATCAAATCGTTATTTAGTAAAGAATAAGGCACGTGATAAATTTGCACCTTGATTAAGTATTAAAAACAGGTGAAAGAAGGAGTTAGCATAATTGGATAAAAAATGATTTTTAGAGTATGGTATCGAAATTTATAATATTAATTTAAATAATTAACTTAATAAAAGAGGTAAATATTTATGAAAAGGAATGTTTTCATAAAAGGCATTTTAATACCAGTTGTAATTGCATTATTTACGCTCGTGCTAGTAGGATGCACACCTACTACACCTCCAACAAACACAGGAACAGTCTATATAGTGGTTACAGGTACTTACTATTATGACCTTTATATGGATTACATTGGAAAATTCTGGGGAGTTTCACCAGGAACCACTATATAATGTTCCTATAGGAAATCATTTCTTTGAGGCAATTGATATCGATGGAGCATGGTGTGGATATCATGGGCAAAATCAATATATAACTGCTGGCATCAATTACGTCTATCTTTATCCTTCAGGAATACCTGTTTTATAAAATTATACACTGGGTAGTAAGAATTTGGAGTTCATTGATTATAACTTTTTTAATTTTTAATCGATGTTTATTATTTCTTCTAACTTTTGATTCACCTTTTCAGCTTCATCACTCCTACAAAAAGTTCGAAAATCATTTTGTTGGGGGAAACCTCTCCTTTGGTGCAGGTGAAGGTGATTTTTGGATAATAAAGCTGGATGAAAAAGGCAATTTAGAATCTGCTCCCGAGAAATAAGATATAAAAAATCCAAATCTAAATAAACTAAAAAAGGAGTTTTCAAATAGCGGGGTCTTAACATTTAACATATAAAAATTTATATTATATCTAAAAACTACTCTATTAAATTTAACTTGACTTTAATATAGTTTTAGTTATAGTATTTAGATTATTGTAGATATTAATATTATCATTTAAGCAAAAGTTGCGAAAGTCGGATACTATGCTCCACTAAATTTGATTTGTTGCCTCGATCGGGCGTTCCGCCCTCGCTCTTTGGCCACCGCAATTTTTCGTATTTCGCTTTGTGAAATTCGCCGCAAAAAAAGAGGCATTTAAAAAAATGCTGACGTTTTTGGCGTTGGCATCGATGATTTAATGAAAGAATAAATATACCTATGGCCAATAATAAACAAAATTCAAAAATATTAAACGGTGATTGCGTAAATTGCTCTGCAGATGTAATTCTGGAGCGCTTCGCTACTTCTCTTAAAGGGCTTACCACAGAAGAAGCTGAAAAGCGCCTTGAAGAATATGGTTATAACGAACCTGCCAGAAAAAAGAAACGCTCCATTGTATTTCAAATTATTTCAAAATTTTTCAATCCTCTGGTTATCGTCTTATTGGTAATAGCTTTGCTTTCCCTCTTTTTTGGTGAAAAGATAAGCGCAGCCTTGATTATCTTGATGGCAATTATGAGCGTGGTGTTATCTTTTTTTCAAGAGCACCGTGCCGGAAGAGAAGTTGAGAAGTTGAGCGAAATGGTGCGAGCTACCGCAACCGTTTACCGAAACGGCAAACCAATGGAAGTGGATATCAAGGAAATCGTTCCGGGAGACATTGTTGACCTCTCTGCCGGTGATATGATCCCCGCGGATTTACGAATTATTTCTTGTAAGGATTTATTTCTCAATCAAGCATCCTTAACTGGCGAGTCTTTTCCGGTAGAAAAAATCGCAGGACCGATACAAACTAAAAGCAGTTCTCCTTACGATTTGACCAATATCGCCTTTATGGGATCAAGCGTGGTAAGTGGCACGGGATTAGGCGTTGTTATTAGGACCGGCTTAGCCACCCAATTTGGCGAAATTTCGCGTAAGCTTGCATCAATAGCCGTTGAGACAAGCTTTGATAAGGGCGTGCGCAGTTTTACGTGGCTGATGATTCGCTTTATGCTCATCTTAGTAGTCGTTATTTTTGCTATAAATGCACTTTCTAAAGGGAATACGCATCAAGCGCTTCTTTTTGCTTTGGCGGTTGCCGTGGGCCTTACTCCGGAAATGCTTCCTATGCTGGTTGCGATTAATCTCTCCAAAGGCGCAATGGCAATGTCCAAGAAGAAGGTCATCGTCAAACGCCTTAATTCGATACAGAACTTTGGGGCGATGGATGTCCTTTGTACCGATAAAACAGGCACCATTACCTTAAATAAGATTGTTTTAGAGCAGCATTGCAACGTGGTAAGAAAAGAAGATGAGGACGTGTTAATGTTGGCTTACCTAAATAGTTACTACCAGACCGGTCTTAAGAACATTTTAGACCACGCTGTACTGAGGCATGAGAAATTACTGGTTAAAAAGTATAAGAAAATTGACGAAATTCCTTTTGATTTCTCCCGGAAGATGATGTCTGTCGTGGTGGAAATGGATGGCAAACATCGATTGATTACCAAAGGCGCTCCGGAAGAAATATTTAAGCGCTGTTCGAAATTTGAATTGGACGGAAATTTCTTTGATTTTAATGCCATTACGCTAGCAGATTTGGAGCTTGAATATAAGCATTTAAGTGCTGAAGGATTCAGAGTTTTGGCTATTGCCTACAAAGATTACGCTAATCATAAAGAAGCCTATTCGAAAGATGATGAAAACGGAATGGTTCTTAAAGGATACATAGCATTTCTTGATCCGCCTAAGCCAACAGCTAGAAAAGCTATTGAAACTTTAAGTAAACTGGGTATCGATTTTAAGGTCTTAACTGGCGATAACGAACTGGTGACCAAGAAGATATGC
>JBGPSO010000140.1:0-4661 GCA_041490145.1 Atribacterota bacterium | reverse complement strand
TTCCGTCAGGTGTTGTAAAGGGTTCGATGATATCCCTTTTTGCTTTTTCGGAAACAATAACTTCCTGATCATCTTTTCTCATATTTTCAGCCTGTTCCTTGGGAAAAAGTTCTTCTGTCGTCTTGCCTACTATATCTTTTATAGGCACCTGCAACGAATTAGCCAGTGTCTTGTTTACCCGGATAAATCTACCTTCTATATCTTTATAAAAAATGATAGCGGGCACTGAGTCTAGAATTATTTGCAGTTCATCTTTTGCATTTTTCACATTTTCCTCTGCTAGCTTACGCTCGGTGATGTCTTTGACAATACAAACAATGCCAGCCATACCTCCTGCCTCGTCCATCATCGCAGAACTTGAAAAAATTACTGGAATATTGTCTCCTGTTTTTGTTTTAAAACTAAACTCATAATTTCTGATGATTTCTCTTTTAATAGCTTTATCCAGTAAGTTGCTTTTAAAATCTTTTTCTCTAAAAAATATCTCCACTGATTTTCCTTCCAGCTCACTCTTTCCGTATCCTGATAAATATAGCGTAGCTTTATTTACATTGACTATATTTCCTTCTCTGTCCAACAAAATTAAGGAATCAGCCATAGTAGAGATAATGTTTTCAGCTGCTGCAGCTGGTGTGATGACCATAAGTTTATATTTAACCATGGCGAAAACTATTCCAAACGCCCAACTGAGCGTATTAACATCTCCTAGGGGAGGTATGACATAAATATATAATACTGGGAGTATTACATCTGTTAAGATTCCAAGAATAAGAGTAATTAACGTGGCGACAAAGATTATTCCTGCTTGTTTTTTCTTAATCGGCTCTTTTGTCTTTCTTCTGAAATTAAAAATTAGATAAAGTCCTATTGCCGTAAACAAAAGATAATAGTAAAAATAAGAATGCCACCAAATTGAGCTTGACCAAACAGCTTCCCACCCCCAGTATCGTTTAATATAATCTACTGTTAAAAGGCCTGCCCATTGTGCATAGATAAATAATAAAGGCAGAATAAAGATAAGGGGATAAATAATTTTTGTTTTTATTATTTTTTTCTTTTCTGTAAAAATAAGAGAAAACCATAGAAAAAAAGCAGCGAAACTAGCCCAGCCTATTGAGCTGATATTATCGAATAATCTAGCAGTATCTTTTGAAATATTAAAATTATGAACAAAAATATAGGCAAAGCTCCATAGAGCAAGAGAGGCAAAAAAAGCAGCGCAAGCCCTATTAAGTAAGGATTTTGGATCTTTCCATAGTAAAAAAATTAACAAGTAGGAATAGAACAAAAATACAAAAAAATGTAGAAATTGTAAAATATTCATAATTTATTCACCACCAAAATGTGACAGGTGACAGTTCTTTATTACACTTCAATCCTTCCTGACTTAATCCACTCTTTTATTATTTCTCTTCTCTTTTCCTCTATGGCAACCTCGAGCATTTTTGAAGTTTTCCCTTTAATTTTATATTTATTTATTCTCAAGTTAATTTTAGGACCTCCGGTCTTCATTGGCTTTTAGGATCTTGCCCCAGGTGTCCCGTAAGGATACAATGAGGTTAAACACCAGCTTATCCGGCAATGAATCAGGATCCACATAGAAGTAACCCTGCCGCATGAACTGGTATCTACTTCCTTGGGCCGCTCCTGCTAAACTGGGTTCCACCAAGCAACCACTTAACACTTCCAGGGGGTTAGGGTTAAGTTGCTTTACAAAATCTTCATCTCCCTCATCTTCTTCCCTTCCCTCGATCTGGTCGAGCATAAGATAGTCGTACAGGCGCACCTCCGCTTTCAAAGCATGAGCTGCGGAAACCCAGTGCAAAGTTCCCTTTACTTTACGTTGACTGGCTGGTCTGCCGCTTCTGGTTTCCGGATCGTAGGTACAATGCACCTCTTTTATCTCTCCCGTTTTTTCATCCCGAACAAACCCTTCGCATTTGATAATAAAGGCATTCTTTAACCTAACCTCAAAACCGGGAGCCAGGCGAAAATACTTTTTTGGCGGATCTATGCAAAAATCTTCCCGTTCGATGTATAGAATCCTGGAAAAAGGTACCTTGCGTGTCCCGGCATCAGGATCTTCGGGGTTGTTTTCTGCTCTCATCTCTTCCACCATATCCTCGGGATAATTACTGATAACTAGTTTTAAGGGATGCAGCACCACCATAACCCGGGGAGCCCGCAGGTTCAGATCCTCGCGTATACAGTGTTCCAAAAAACGGATGTCCACCACGCTGTTGGTCTTGGATATGCCGATACGGTCACAGAAATTTCGGATAGACTCCGGGGTGTAACCCCTGCGCCGCAGACCGGATATGGTTGGCATCCGCGGGTCATCCCATCCAGCTACATAATCTTCCTCCACCAGCTTGCGAAGCTTGCGCTTGCTCATCACCGTGTTAGTAAGGTTCAGGCGGGCGAATTCGATCTGCCGGGGCGGATTTGGCAGATCCAAAGCATTGAGAACCCAGTCATACAAAGGACGATGGTCTTCGAACTCCAGGGTACAGATGGAATGGGTAATTCCTTCGTAATAGTCTTCAAGAGGATGAGCATAGTCGTACAGGGGATAGATACACCATTGATCCCCCGTCCGATGATGGGTAGCCCTTAAAATTCGGTAAAGGATAGGATCCCTCATATTCAGGTTAGGAGAGGTCATGTCAATTTTAGCCCGTAACACCCGGGAACCATCGGCAAATTCACCAGCTCGCATACTTTGGAACAGATCCAGGTTCTCCTCCACAGACCGGTGGCGATATGGACTTTCTTTTCCCGGCTCCTGGAAAGCTCCCCGGTACTTCCTGATTTCTTCAGGACTGAGGTCACACACGTAAGCTTCGCCTGCTCTAATTAGACGGACGGCGTAATCATACATCTTCTCAAAATAGTCCGAAGCATAAAAAAGCCGGTCCTCCCAGTCAAATCCCAACCACCGAACATCCTTGATTATGGAATCAATATATTCCACATCTTCCGTGCTGGGATTTGTATCGTCAAAGCGAAGATTGCATAGACCGCCATTCTGTGCAGCTATACCGAAATTCAAGCAGATAGACTTAGCGTGGCCGATGTGCAGATATCCATTAGGTTCCGGCGGAAACCGGAGATGAACCCTACCGCCATATTTATTCGTTTTTTTATCCTGATCAATGATCGCCTGAATAAAATTAACTGTTACTTTAGAATCTCTGGAATCCATAAACTGTCTCCCTCGCTTTCTTTCATTTTAAAATGGGGCGGTCCCTATTCTATTTAATATTGATTTATCTACATGATTATTCAGTTTACTCTTATTTAGTATATACTACATTATTATTAATTAAAAATCCTTCTTTTTGATAAAACTTTTTAAGTCCCTCTTTATCTTAATAAAGTTTATGATTTTGGCTAATTTATAGTAAGAGAAAAGCCTTATTATATAAGGGTTTCAAGGGCAGGATGCGAAAAAAGGTTCTTTTTTGCATTATTTTAAGCCGAGCTATGGTTTTACCCCTCAAAAATGGCTTTTTTAGCTAAATTTTCACCCCTCCAAAATTTGAAAGTGGCTATTTATAAGGGTTTCGTGATTTTGGGGAGGCAAAAATAGGCTAAAAACAGGGGTCGTAATTGCCGGATTTTTCGAAAATTGAGACGCGAAAAAAGGCACTCTACGTGCGTTTTAAGGGCATTCCTGAAGGGGGTTAAAAGCTTGCAAACAAAGGGTCCTATGTCATTCCTGCGAAAGCAGGAATCAAGGCTGGCATCATTTGCACCATCTTTGACGAACTGCCTCGTATAGAATTATTCCAGTAGCTACTGATGCATTTAAGGATTCAGTGGACCCCAAGATAGGAATTTTTATCTGTTTATAAGCTGCCTTCCTCCATATATCATTTGGTCCTCTATTTTCGTTTCCAATTACTAAAGCGAAAGGTTCTTTGAGGTTAACGGAATAGTAATATTCTTCACTATCTAAATCTGCTACTATAATATTTATAGAGTTATGGCTTAGCCATTTGACAGCTTCCTCATCGTCAAGACCATTTACGATAGGCACCTGAAACAGTGAGCCCACTGTAGATCTAATAACTTTTGGGTTGAATAAATCTACCGTTCCTTTAGTTAATAATACTGCAGTAGCACCTACTGCAGCGCTGGTTCTTATGATTGTTCCAAGATTTCCAGGATCCTGTATGCCATTTAAAACAACTACTAAAGGATTTGCACCAAGAATTATATCTGCCAATGATATTTCTATTTGTTCAGCTACAGCTATTATTCCTTGAGGGCTAACTGTATCTGAAACTTCCTTAAATAGGTTATTGGGTAGCCTTAAAACCTCACAACCTTGATTAATTTTTGGCACATTTTCTACGGTTTCATTAATAATAAGGTATTTTATTTTTACTCCCCTACTGTTCGCTTCCTCAAGAAGCCTGCTGCCTTCTATGAGAAATAATCCATTGCTTTCACGAACTTTTTTTTGACTTAAGGTTTTTATTAACTTATATATTGAGTTTTCCTTGGAAGTAATATCTTTATACTGCTTCACGTATGATACTCCTCTATGTAACGTGTCAGGGGACGGTTGTTCATGCTCAGTAATTAAGTAACTTATTTGGTATAATTATACCACCAAAGGAGGTACTTAATTATGAAAATTAATCAACAGATCG
>JBGPSO010000139.1:0-4697 GCA_041490145.1 Atribacterota bacterium | reverse complement strand
TTTCCTTCTACTTCAATATTCTCTCTTTTTATTAGTTCATATACTGCATAAGGTGTACAGGGTAAAAACTCTGGTTTTCCTAAAGCAAGTCTTCCCATATTGATAGGATTAAAACAATCTACATCTTTAGAAGGATTGACTGCTTCCTGAATTTGATCCTGATTTATATGTTTAGGAAGTGGGACTTGCACTATAATTCCGCTTATTTTTTTATCTAGATTCAAATTATTGATAAGTTTAAGAAGCTCTTCTTGGGAAGTCTCTTTAGATAAATTATATTCCTTAAAACTAATAGAAACTCTTTCACAGGTTTTACCTATCATTTTTACATAAAACAAAGATGCCGGATCTTCTCCAACTATAATTACTGCCAATTCAGGAGCTATTTTATTTTTCTGAATAAAATCTTCTACCTTTGTTTTTAAGGACTCAGTAATTTCTTTCGCTATTTTCCTTCCATCAATAATCTTGGTTATCATAAATAATATCTCCTCTTTTCGATTAATTTTTTAAATACATTTATTAAATATAGTCAAATTGGTTAATTAATACTCACTGGTAAACTAATTAACTAGATAATTGAATAAGTAAAAAATATATTTATAATATATCATTATTAATTAAATTTCCAAATTAAAAATCTATATTTAGTGATTTAAAAAATAAAGAGTTTATGGGAAACCATAAACTCTTTATTTTACCTTTTTATTAATTTAAAATTTTAGCAACTTTAATTATTTAATATGATGACTTTTTCTTTCTGCTTTTATATTCTTTTTATAAACTGCTTCATTAATTAAATATTTTGCTTTATTTTTCTCAATATTACAAGCAACACTAATTTCACCTTCTAAAATTTTATTAGCTCTCTCATACAGACCCTTTTCTGTAGAAGATAATTTTTCTCTACTATCTCGATGAATATAATTTTTTACCACTTGAGCCACTTTGAGTATATCACCACTATCCACCATTTCGGTTTGAGATTTTATCCTCTGCTTATAATTTCCGTCCATTTCATCGTCCATTTTTCCACTCAAAACATTTAATACCTCTGGTACAGTTTTTGGATCAATAATATACCTTAAACCAATTTCTTCAGCCTTGTTAACTGGAACCATTAAAGTCATTTCATTTATCATTAATTTTAAAATATAGTATTTTTCTTTTTTCCCCAATACTTTCTTTTCTTCTATATTCTTAACATTTCCAACTCCAAAAGCCGGATGAGATACCTTATCCCCAATTTTAAACATTTTTTTTGGATTAGTTAACCCATTTCTCCCTTCCCATTTTATATTTTCGAATAGAAAATAATTATAGTTATATTTTTTATTTATATTATATTATTTATATTATATCATTTTTTAATAAAAAGTCAAAACAACCCTGGACGGTACATTGTCATTTATTATACTATTAAACAATCTAGAGAGAAAATATAGCTGGAATTACTAAAATGAATGAAGTATTAAATTAAAATAGTCGGTAGAAATTCTAACTTTTATATTATTTAAGAAAATAAATGGCAAGCTATATAATGTATATTTTCGAAACATTTTAGTTCCGGTTCTACTTCTTTACATCTAGTTTTCACATAAGGGCATCGGGTATGGAATCGGCAACCAGAAGGAGGATTTACAGGACTGGGTACATCTCCCATTAAAATATGTCCTTTTTTTCTAAGGCCGGAATTGGGGATGGGTATAGCGGAAAGTAATGCCTTGGTATAAGGATGTTGAGGGTTATCAAATAATTCTTTTTTGGGTGCGCTCTCTACTATTTTACCTAAATACATTACTGCAACTCTATCACAAATATGTTTTATTACACTTAAGTCGTGAGCTACGAATAAAAGGGTAAGTCCAAATTCTTTCTGTAAATCCTGTAATAAATTAATTATCTGGGCTTGAATGGAAACATCCAGAGCGGATACACATTCATCGGCAACTATAAACTCTGGGTTAGTAGCTAAAGCTCTGGCAATCCCTATTCTCTGCCTCTGACCACCACTAAATTCATGAGGGTATCTATTTATCTGGTCTGATAGAAGACCAACCTTTCCCATAATTTCTATCACTTTCTCTTCTTGTTCTTTTCTGGGAATAATCTTATGTACTTCCATAGGTTCAGCAATAGTTGAACCTATAGTCATTCTGGGATCAAGGGAGCCAAAGGGATCCTGATAGATAATCATCATTCTTTTTCTGAATTTCAATAGCTCTTTTCTTTTTAAATGGGTAATATTCTGACCCCTAAAAAAGATACTGCCAGCAGTAGGGTCTAAAACACGCAAAATAGTCTTTCCACAAGTAGTTTTTCCACATCCTGATTCTCCCACTAACCCTAGAACCTCTCTTTTTTCTATATAAAAACTTACATTATCTACGGCTCTAACCGCTTCTTTTTTCCCAAAAATACCTTTACCGGTCCAGAACCATTTTTTTAGATTTTTAACTTCTACCAATTTTTCCATTCTACTTATTTGCTCCTTTTAACTAAATGACATTTCACAAGATGAGAATTTTCTATCTCTATCAGTTCTGGCATCTCTTCCACACATCTTTTAAAACTGAAATCACATCTGGGATGAAATGGACATCCTGAAGGTAAATTAAGGAGATTGGGGACTAAGCCCTTGATTGTATCCAGACGTTCTACTTCTAGATCTAATCTCGGTATTGATTTATGTAATCCCCGAGTATAAGGATGAAGTGGATTATGAAAGAGTGTATCTACATTAGTATATTCCACTATATGCCCGGCATACATTACCGCTACATAGTCACACATTTCGGCGATTACTCCCAGATTATGAGTTATTAACATCACCGAGGCACCAAACTTATCTTTTAAATCATTAATTAATCTTAAAATCTGAGCTTGAATGGTAACATCCAGGGCAGTGGTAGGTTCATCGGCAATAAGCAAAGTAGGATTACAGGATAGAGCCATCGCAATCATCACTCTCTGTCTCATTCCACCTGATAACTGATGAGGATAATGATCAATTCTCTTCTCTGCATCAGGTATTCCTACAATTTTTAATGCCTCTATGGCTTTTTTTTTGGCCTCATCTTTATTTAACCCCTGATGCAATTGAATAGCTTCCACAATTTCATGACCAATAGTAAATACTGGGTCTAAAGAAGTCATAGGCTCCTGGAAAATCATAGATATTTTTTTACCTCTTATCTTCCTAATTTCTTTCTCATCTAATTTTAAGAGGTTTTTACCTTCAAACCAGATTTCTCCACTCACTATCTTTCCTGGGGGATTAGGAATCAGCCTCATAATAGAAAGGGCAGTAACACTCTTACCGCAACCTGACTCTCCCACTAAGCCAAGGGTTTTTCCTTGATTAACACTAAAACTAACTTCATCTACAGCTTTTACTGTACCTTCGTGAGTGAAAAAATAAGTTTTTAAGTTTTTTACTTTAAGTAATTCTTTCATATCCTACTCTATCCTGGTACAGGGTGGTACAGGGGACGGTTCTCTGTTCCGCAAAAGTGGAACAGTGCGGTACAGAGAACCGTCCCCTGTACCATCCCCTGTACCACTATTAAGTTTTAAGTCGCGGATCTAATATATCTCGTAAACCATCTCCTAATAGATTCAATCCTAATACTGAAAACAATATGGCAATACCAGGGAAGGTCGCTGCCCACCAGGCACCACTTATAATATAAGAATAACTTTTAGAAAGCATTGCTCCCCATTCCGGAATAGGAGGTTGAGCACCTAAACCTAAGAAACCAAGAGCTGCACAATCCAAAATAGCTGAAGCCAACATTAAGGTTCCATAAACAATAACTGGGGCTATACTATTAGGCAGAACATGGCGAAAAATAACTCTCCAATCACTGGAGCCCATTGCTTTTTGGATTTCGATGTATTCCATCTCCTTAATGTATAGTACTGAACTCCTGATAATCCTGGCCATCTGAGGGGTATAAACTATACCTATAGCGATCATTGCTTTATCTAATCCTTGTCCAATAACTGCTACAATTACAATTGCTAATAATAAGGCAGGAAAGGCAAACATAATATCTACTATTCTCATAATTAGAGCATCCACCCATCCTCCATAATAACCGGCGATTACCCCAAAAGTTATACCTAATATCATAGCAATTCCTACTGCTACAAAACCTACACTCAAGCTGACTCGGGAACCATAAATAATTCTGCTCAACACACATCTCCCCAAGCTATCAGTTCCCAGGAGCGCTCCTTCTATTCCATTTTTACTCCAAAATCCCGGTTTTAATTTATTAGCCAGCTGAGGAGGAGAAGGATTAGGATCATTGGGGGCAATATAATTTGCCAGCAAAGCACACATAACAATTATAATTACAATTACCAGACCAAAGAGAGCTGATTTATTGTATTTAAGTCTTCTTATTAATTCTTGAGTCTTAGTTTCTATTTTTCTCTCCATTTCATTCTACTTATACCTTTATTCGGGGATCAATATATACATACAAAATATCGGTTATTAAATTTACAATTACAAACATAAAAGCAAAAAAAAGTAAAGAACCCTGTACAGCAGGGTAATCCCTCATACCCACTGCTTTTACTACATATCTGCCTATTCCCGGCCAGGAGAAGACTGTTTCAGTTAAGATTGCACCAGCTAACAGTCCACCAAAATCTAATCCAATTACCGTAATTACCGGTATCATAGC
>JBGPSO010000138.1:0-4720 GCA_041490145.1 Atribacterota bacterium | reverse complement strand
GGTTAAAGTACAAGGGAAGAAAATTGATTTGCTAAATACACTCCAGGAGAAGAAGATTAATGATTGTACTACTTGGGAGGCTAATTACCAGATAAAACGTCCGGGTGACCACATCTTTTATGTAGAGCCTCAACCCTATTGGGAACCAGCAGAAGACTGTTTTATTATTCACTATACTAAAGTGATTGTAAATGCTCTGGGTTTAGAAGTAGGTTGGGATGAAGAAGTAGGTTTAAAAACAGAGATAATTCCCTTAACTAGACCCTATGGTCTCTGGACAGGTAATGTCTTTCAAGGGATAGTAAAAGTAGAGGGAGAAGCGGTTCCTTATGCTGAAGTAGAGGTGGAGTATTACAATCAGGATGGCCAGATTAAATGTCCTGCTGACCCTATGATTACCCAGGTAATAAAAGCCGATCAGAATGGTGTATTTACTTATGCTATGCCCAAAGCAGGATGGTGGGGGTTTGCTGCCCTCAATGAGGATAGAGAGAAGATAAAATATGAGGAAGAAGAAAAATCGGTAGAAATCGGAGCAGTTCTCTGGGTCAAAACTTATAATATGGAATGAATTATTCGGAGGAAATATTTATGCATATTTCAGAAGGTATATTATCTGCGCCAGTATTAGTTGCGGGGGCAAGCTTGACTGCTATAACAATAGGCTATGGTTTAAAAAAGATGGCTTATAAGCAAATGCCTAAAGTAGCTATTCTTTCCTCTGTTTTTTTTGTGGCTTCCTTAATCCATGTCCCTATTGGTCCATCAAATGTACATTTAATTCTAAATGGAATTATAGGGCTATTGTTAGGTTGGGCAGCTTTCCCAGCGATATTAGTGGCCCTTGCTTTTCAAGCTATACTTTTTCAGTTTGGGGGGCTTACTACTCTGGGGGTAAATACTTTTAATATGGCCTTCCCAGCTATCATCTGTTTTTATCTCTTTAATCGAGGCATTAAGGGTAAAAATAATTTTTTTGCTCTAACTTTGGCTTTTATTTGTGGATTTTTATCGGTATTATTAAGTGGAATAATGGTGGCGACTGCTCTAGTCTTTACCGGGGAGCTGTTTATGCAGGTAGCCAAATTAATACTAATTGCCCATCTACCGGTGATGATTTTAGAAGGGGTATTGACAGTTTTTTGTGTAGGATTTTTAAGAAAAGTTAGGCCAGAGATATTAGATTTAGATGCTTAATAACAAGAGAAAGTTTTAATTACCTAGATATTATTTAGATTATACCGAGCAATAAAATATAGGAAAGATTATATTAAGGAGACGAAATGAAAGGAAGATTATATTTAATTTTAATATTTTTATTTTTAATCATTATAGTAATAAATATCCCGATCTTTGCTCACCAAGTAAACATCTTTACTTATATAGAAGGAAATAAAGTCTATACTGAAAGTTATTTTAATGATGGTAAAAAATGTGTAAGTTCAAAGATTGAAGTATTTGATAACCAGGGAAGAAAATTGTTAGAAAGTTTGACTGATAAGGAAGGGAATTTTTCTTTTGAAATTCCTCAAGAAGAAGGAGATTTAAAGATAGTACTTACTGCCAGTATGGGACATCGGGCAGAATGCATCATTCGAGCTGATGAATTAAGAAATACCACAGGATTAGTCCAAGAAAATTTAGAAGAACCTATATCTTCAAAAGAAACTACTGAAAGCGTCTTGATATATGTGACGGGTGAAGAAAATAAAGTTGTTTCCCCTGAAATATCTTCACAAAATTTAAAAGAGGTTCAGTTACTAATAGAAAATATTCTGGATGAAAAATTAACTCCGATTATGAAGGAGATTAAAAAATCTCAAAAAGATAAAATTTCTCCTACTGAGATAATTGGCGGTATAGGCTATATATTTGGTATTTTTGGAATTATTGCTTACTTTTTAAGTCGTAAAAAATGATTTAGAATATTTTTTTCAGGTGGCTAATTTGATTAAAGAAAAATTTTCTGAAGGAGATTCCTTTCTCCATAAACTCGATCCGCGAGTAAAGATTGTCGTGGCTTTATTATTTTCGGCAATTGTGGCGGTTACTGATCGATATACTCCATTATGGGGGGATTTATTATTTGCGGTAGGATTAATAATTATAGCTAAACTAAAGATCAGAGAAGTAATTTTACGTCTTTTAGTAGTGAATAGTTTTATCTTGTTATTATGGATAATGCTCCCCTTTACTTTTTCAGGTGAAAAAATTTATATCCTGGACTCATTAGGTGTTTCCCGAGAAGGTATAAAATATGCCTTTTTGCTTACCATAAAATCTAACTCTATTATTTTAGTAGGTATTGCCCTTCTTTCTACCTCTTCGATATATAATTTGGTTCATGCCTTGCGTCACTTGTATCTGCCTGATAAACTGGTCCAGTTATCTTTTTTTAGTTATCGTTATATTCATACTATTCATTCTGAATATATTAGATTAAACAATGCTTTAAAGGTAAGAGGCTTTAAATCACAGACTAATTTCCATACTTATAAGACTTATGCTTATTTAGTCGGGATGATGTTAGTTCGAAGTTATGATCGTTCAAAGAGAGTATATAATGCTATGCTCTGCCGGGGATTTAAGGGAAAATTTTGGACCTTAAATCATTTTAGTTTCAAGAAATCTGATCTGGTAGGTGGAATTGTGATGATAAGCTGTATTATGGGATCGGTGTTATTCTTATGAAAGAAAAAGAACCGGTAGTCAAACTTATTGACCTTTCTTTTGCCTATCCCTACCAGGATTATGTTTTTAAAAAATTAAATTTTAATTTTTATAAGGGAGAGAAAGTTAGTCTGGTTGGACCTAATGGAAGTGGGAAGACCACTCTCTTTCAACTTATTATGGGACTTTTAAAACCAAACGGAGGGAAAATAGAAATATTTGGGAAAGAAAGAAGAACAGAGGACGATTTTATAGAAGTTAGAGAAAAAATTGGTCTTCTTTTCCAGGACCCAGATGATCAATTATTTAGTCCTACTGTTGCTGAGGATATAGCCTTTGGCCCTCTTAATTTAAGAAAAAATCATCAAGACACTAAAAAAATTCTGAAAGATACTTTAGAAATCCTTGGTTTAGCTGGTTTCGAAGACAGAATTACTTATAATCTTTCTTATGGTGAAAAAAGATTGGTTTCTATGGCTACTGTATGGGCTATGCAGCAGAAGATTTTACTTCTTGATGAACCGGTGACCTGGTTGGATGAAAAAACTATCTCCAAGATGATTCAAATTTTAAATAATAATCCCTACCTATCCTATATAATTATCTCCCATGATAAAAAATTTTTAAAAGAGACGACTAATTGTATATATGAAATGAGCAACGGTAAAATAGAAAAGATCTAATTTTTTTATTATCTAAACCAACCTCAGCTATTTGCAGTTTTCGTTGCTTACTTTTTTAAATGAATTTTAGTTTTTATTTTTAAAGCATTTTTGTTATAATAAAAATCAAAAGAGGATAAAAGAATAAAGTAACTAGCTAACCAGCAAACCAAGTAACTAGCTAACTAAAAAAATTGGGGAAGAAAAAATGAAAATTGGAATTGTAGGCCTGCCTTTAGTAGGCAAGACTACTCTATTTAATCTCCTTACCGGGCAACATAAAGAGGTTTCTATTTATTCTTCAAAAGGTACTAAAAATATAGGAATAGCTAATGTTTATGACCAGAGAATAGATTATTTAAGTTCCATTTATCATCCCAAGAAGACCACTTATACTACCATCGAATTTATAGATATTGGGGGAATTTCTCCGGAATTACCTTCGAAAGAGAAGGCAGAAATATTCAGCCTTATTCAGGATGCCGATTCCCTCTTATTAGTGATTAGATTGTTTGAGGATCCAGCAGTGGCCAGTGAAAAAGATCCTATTATTCAGATAGAAAGTTTAAGATATGAGCTCTTACTTAGAGATTTGGAGGTAGTAGAAAATCGATTAGAGCGTTTAAAAAAATCTAAACAGAAATTAAATCACGAGGAATTAATAGAAATAGAGATTTTAGAGAAATGTAATCAAGGCCTGAGTGATGATCAATTTCTTTCTAATCTTGAATTTCCCGAGGATGAAATGAAAAAGATAAGTGGTTTTAGTTTTTATACCCTAAAACCGATAATTATTGCCTTGAATCTCAGTGAAGAACAATTTAGAGCAGATTCATATCTTCAAAAAGAAAAATTAGATCAATTCATTCAAAACAATAATATGGCGAGTATTAATATTTGTGGAAAAATAGAGATGGAAATAAATCAATTGGAACCAGAAGAGAGGCAATTATTTTTAGAAGACTTGGGACTGAAGGAATCGGGGATTGAAAGATTATCTCGAATATGTTATAAGCACCTGGGATTGATATCGTTTTTCACTGTGGTCGAAGATGAAGTTAAGGCTTGGACTATCAAGAAAGGTACCATAGCCAAGAAAGCTGCTGGAAAAGTGCATTCAGACATAGAAAGAGGTTTTATCCGAGCAGAAATAGTAAAATATCAGGATTTAGTTAATCTGGGTTCTATGTCTAAGATAAAAGAAAATGGATTATTAAAAATTGAAGGGAAAGATGCCCTAATCGAAGATGGTGATATAATTAATTTTCGATTTAATGTTTAAAGCAAGTTTTCGGTTCACAGTTTTCAGTTAATAGTCTACTCTATTTTATGTCATTGCGAGCTCTGATTTATCAGAGCGTGGCAATCTTGGATTGAGATTGCTTCGT
>JBGPSO010000137.1:0-4745 GCA_041490145.1 Atribacterota bacterium | reverse complement strand
TAGAAGGTTTAGCAGTTGATAAGGATATTACTTTTGGTGATTTAAAAGGTGTTTTAACAGTTTTTGTGCATAGAATGTTTGGTGAAGATCGGAAAGTGAGATTTAGACCTGGCTACTTTCCTTTTACAGAACCGAGTGCAGAGGTAGATGTATCTTGTCTATTATGTCATGGAAAAGGCTGTAGGGCTTGTGGATATAGTGGTTGGTTAGAGATTATGGGTGCCGGGATGACTGATCCAGCAGTTTTTAATATGGTAGGCTATGATCCAGAAAAATATTCTGGTTTTGCCTTTGGAATGGGAGCAGAAAGAATTGCTATGTTAAAATATGGCATAAATGATATCCGTTTATTTTTTGAAAATGATTTAAGATTTTTAAAACAATTTTAAATATAGCGTATAGATAGAAGCGCAAAGCGAAAAGTGTAAAGCGCCTGTCTGCGTGCAACGCACAGGCAGAAAAAACCAAAACTCAAAACTAAAAACGAAGAAAAAGATTTTAAGTTTTTAGTTTAACACATACGCAATACGATATACGAGATAAGAAGGGAGTGAAAAAATGCAGGTTTCTTATAATTTATTAAAAGAATATGTTGATATTGATAATATATCCCCTGAAGAGCTTACTAATAGATTAACTATGAATGGAATAATTTTAGAACGAATGGAAAATATATCTGCTGCTGAGATAGAGAAAGTAGTAGTAGGCAGGATAACTGCCCTAAACAAACATCCTAAAAATGAAAATTTATCTGTCTGTCAGGTAGACATAAAAGGAAAAACACTTCAAATAGTTTGTGGGGCAAAGAATATGAAAGTTTTTGATAAAGTGGCAGTTGCTTTAGAAGGAGCAAAATTGCCCCAAATAGGAATTATTAAAAGTAAAAAGTTTAAAAATATTTTATCTTCAGGCATGCTCTGTTCAGCTTCTGAATTAGGTGTTGAACCAGGAAAATCTCCCAGAATATTAATTTTAGAAGAAGATACGGCTTTAGGAGAAGATATAAGAAAAATAATAAAATTTGATGATACAATATTTAATTTTGAAATACACTCCAATCGTCCTGATTTAATGAGTATAATTGGGATAGCCAGAGAAGTAGGAGCGATTACTAATAACAAACTTAAAATGCCTAAAATAAAGATAAAAGAAGAGGGGGAGAGAGTTGAAAAAGATATTTCAGTTAAAATTAAAGCAGAAGATTTGTGCCCTCGCTATACTGGACGAATAATAAAAGGGATTAAAGTAGAAGAATCACCTTTATGGTTAAAATGGAAATTAAAATTATTAGGAATAAGGCCAATAAATAATATAGTAGACATTACTAATTTTGTAATGATGGAAACCGGACAACCACTTCATGCCTTTGATCTTGATTTAATTAAAGGGAAAACTATTATAGTTCGAAAAAGTAAACCAGGTGAAACTATTTTTACCTTAGATGATGTGGAGAGACAGTTGTCTGCCAATAGTTTAGTTATTGCTGATATAGAAGAACCTATAGCGATTGCGGGAATAATGGGAGGAAAGTATTCTGAGATTAATCAGAATACAAAAAATATATTTTTAGAATCAGCCTATTTTAATCCACTAAATAATCGAAAAAGTACTGTAAAATATGGTTTAAGAACTGAAGCCTCGAATAGGTTCGAAAAGGGAATAGATAAAGAAGTGCAAATATTTGCCTTAGATCGAGCTATTGATTTAATAAATAAGATTACCTCTGGTAAAATTAGTTCAGGTACCATTGATACTAATAAAAAATTATTCAACCCCAGTAAGATAAATTTAAGAATAGGAAGAGTTAATAAAATATTGGGTCATCTTTTAGAGGAAGATGAATTAAAAACAAAGAAACGGATTATCAATATTTTAGAAAAATTAGATTTTTATATAGAAAAAGACCAGGGAGAATATATCGAGGTAATTCCTCCTTCATTTAGAGGGGATGTAGAAAGAGAAATAGATTTAATAGAAGAAATTGCCCGTATTTACGGTTATGATAAAATTAAACCTTCTCTGTTTCACACTACTATTGCCCAGGAAGGAAAAAATTTCCGACTTAAAGTAATTGATCAAATAAGAGAAATATTAATTGGTTGTGGTTTAAATGAAGTAATCACTTATAGTTTTATTTATCCCGATACATTTGATAGAATAAGAATACCTGAAGGGAGTAAGTTGCGTAATGCTCTAAAAGTAAAAAATCCTCTGCTTAAAGATTATTCTTTAATGCGGACTTCTTTAATTTCAAACTTGTTGGAAGTGGTAAAATGGAATACTAATCGGCAAGCAGAGGTAGTTAAAATATTTGAAGTAGGTAAAATATATCTACCCTATGCAAATAAAATAAATTCTTTGCCTAAGGAAAAAATAATAATCACTGGGACGATTACCAAGATAGGTCGCGGAGACCTTTGGGAAAAATCATCTTCTTTGGATATTTTTAATGTCAAAGGTATAATTGAAGTAATTCTTCAGGATTTAAAGGTGAAAAATTGGGAGGTAGTACCAGGTAATCACCCCACATTGCATCCTTTACAAAATGGCAAGATTATTATTGGAGGAGAAGAAATAGGAATTTTTGGTGAGATACATTCAGAAGTAATAAACAACTATCGTATTCCGGGAAAGGTTAATCTATTTGAGATTGATTTTGAAAATTTATTACCTCATATTCCTCCAAATATCAACTATTGTATTTTACCAAAATATCCTTCAGTACAGAGAGATTTAGCCTTAATAGTAAAAGAAGAAATAATTTCTGCCGATATTATTAAAGTAATAAAATCGATTGATGTAAAATTAATTAAAAAAGTAACTTTATTTGATATATTCAAGGGGAAGCAAATTGGTAATGGTTGCAAGAGCTTAGCTTATTCTATCGTTTTTCAAGCTGAAGATCGCACTTTGACTGATCAAGAAGTTGAAGACGTATATAAGAAGATTAGAGAAAGGCTAATTGTAAAATTTGATGCCAAAATCAGAGAGTGAGAGAAGCTAATAGCGCTAAAGTGTAAAGCGAAAAGCGCAAAATGCAAAACTATAACGCAAAACTAAAAACTAAGAAAATAGTTTTGAATTTTGAATTATGGTTTTTAGTTTTTCGCTTTAAGTTTTTAGTTTATAATACTATCCTATACGCTATATTTATGGAGAGTAAGTAGGGGAATATTTATGTCGATAAATTGGATAGATTTATCAATAATGATAATAATATTATTGAATATAATAACCGGGATATATCGTGGCATTATCAGAGGAATAATAAATTTATTAGGGTTGATGGTTGCTATTTTCCTAGCAATTTTTTGGTTTAAAGAAGTTGGAGAGTATATAAATCTGCATACTCAACTAAGTAAGGATATAGCAAATTTATTAGGTTTTGTTCTAATATTTTTTAGTATATATCTAATAGCGAGGATTATTGAAATAATCTTGAAAAAAATATTTTCTCTATTATTAATTTCTTGGATTGATACTTTAGGGGGAGCTTTATTTGGCTTAATTAAAGGTTTGTTAATAGTAGGAATTTTGTTAGTTATTATTACTTTGGTTCCTTTACCTGTTTTCTTTAAAGAGCAATTAGAAAATTCTTTTTTAGCAAATAGATTGGCGGTTATGACTACAATTATCTATGATTATTTTAAAGATTGGTTGCCTTCAAGCTTTCAGTTTAATACAGAAGAATTTCTTAAAAAATTTCATCTTAATTTAATTGTTTTAAAAAATACTACGAAATATTTTATTAATATTTAATCTACTAAAAAGAATATAATGATTTTTACTATTTTATAATTTAAAAAGGTGAGACATATATTGGATGAGCATACATTTTCAGTTTTAGAATTTTCAAAAATTAAAAAACAAGTAAAAGAAAATATGAACACTGCAACTGGCGAATTAATTGCAGAAACAATCAAACCTAAAACTGATTTAGAGCAAATTCTTATTGCTCAAAGAGAAACTACAGAAATGAGAGAAATTATTCTCTATGAAGGGACACCTCCTTTTGCCAGATTAGAAGATATTAGTAATGAAATAAAAAAATCTGCAGTTAAGGGAGCTATTCTTGATACTATAAAAGTTTTAAAAATTTTGAAAGTTTTAAAAACTTCACGCTTGATTAAAAAATTTTTATTAAAAACTGAAAAAAAATACCCTTTAATTAAGGAAAGAGCAGAGAAAATACAAACTTTCACTGAATTAGAGGAAAAAATAACCCAGTGTATTGGGGAAGATGGAATAATTTTAGATCGAGCCAGCCCAGATTTAAAGAAAATTAGAAGAGAAATAATAAAAGAAGAGCAAACCATTAAAAATAAATTAGAAACCATCATTAGATCTTCTCAATTTAGCACCATTATTCAAGAGCCTATAATAACTATACGACAAAATAGATATGTAATACCCATAAAACAAGAAAGAAGAATAAAATTCCCCGGGATAGTTCACGATAAATCTGACAGTGGCGCTACTTTATTTGTTGAACCAATTGAAGTAGTGGAGTTAAATAATACACTCCGCCAATTAATTAAGGATGAAGAGCGAGAAATATTAAAAATATTACAAAAATTAACTGCCCTTGTTGGAGAAAAGGCATTAGAAATTAATGATAGTGTTTTAATTCTGGGTAAAATTGATTTTATTTATGCACGAGCAGTATTAGCTAATAACATGAAAGCGGTGGAACCAAAATTAAATCAAAAGGGATTTGTTAATCTCATCCAGGCAAGGCACCCTTT
>JBGPSO010000136.1:0-4835 GCA_041490145.1 Atribacterota bacterium | reverse complement strand
CAATAGGGTTGAGGCTCTACATAAAAGATGTGGTCACCCGGACGTTTTATCTGGTAATTAGCCTCCCAAGTAGTACAATCATTAATCTTCTTCTCCTGGAGTGTATTTAGCAAATCAATTTTCTTCCCTTGTACTTTAACCACAAATTGCACTGGTTTAGCCATATTCATATAATCCCCTTCCATGGGGTGAATAAATTGTACCGTTAAAGCAATATTTTTACTATCTTCTTGGGTGATCATATCATCTGAAGGGATTATCATTCCGAAATGGGCACTGGCTATAATGAGATTTCCGAATAAAAATATTAATAGTAAACTAAAACATAAAATTACTTTTAATTTTAAATTTTTCATATCTTTCTCTTTTTTTTAATTATCTTATTAATATTACAATTTTATATTTCGTGCTACCTATCAGACAAAAAAATATAAAGTTGTCACCACCTTTAATGAACTAAAAGATAATTTGTAACCAAAAATCGTAAATTATCAATTTTTATACTAATTCCTTCCCGGTAGTAGCTATAGACAAAGCTCCGTATTTTACTCCTCTATTTGATTTTAACTTATTAGCTAGTTCCCGCACTTCGGTCGGCTTTCCTCTTACTACTATTATCTCTAAACAATTACTCTGATCTAAGTGAATGTGTTGGTTGGAGATAATTATCTGATAAAAATCATGCTGGATATCAGTTAGAATATTTACCAGGTCTCTTTTATGATGGTCAAAGACTAAAGTAATTGCTCCGGCTACTTCTTTACCTTCTACCCACTCTCTCTTTACCAGATTCTCTCTAATTAAATCTCTAATCGCTTCCGAACGATTGGAGTATTTTTTCTCTTTAATAAGTCGATCAAATTTATCTAAAAGTTCTTTTTCCAGTGATACCCCAAAACGGACTATCTCAGACATTAGCTTCTCCTTTTAGTATTACTTTTTTAAAAATTATAACACGATAATTTTACTCTGTCAAAAATTTTTTAATTTCTTTTTCCCCAGCTTTCCCCTCATCTTTATCTCTTAAAAAATCTAAAATCTATCTCCAATTTCTAAAGCTGACTTCAACTCTTCTCTTTTTATCGAGGCAAATATACCCCCCCCCCCCCCCGTAATTCCTTCTTTAATATAAAAACACCTAATGACTTAAATCATAAAAAAATTTTAATACAAAACATTTGATTAGATATCTCTAAACCCTTACAATATAATGGTTTTAAGAGTAGAGTAGATAATTTTTCTTAATAAGAATATATTTAATCTTTCTCTATTTTTTAAATTATCCGAATATAAAAATTCATAGTTAAAATTCTGAAAAATAATTATTAATTTTTGTTAAATATTAAGTTTTTAGCTATTGACTTTTTCCAATATTTTGATATATTTGTAGATAGAATATAAATATATTAAGGGCAAAAAAATAAAGAGATTTTCATTAATAATAATAGCAGATACATATATATATTATATGTAATTTTTAATTATAGAGGAGAGATAAATAAATATGAATCAACAAAAAACAACTTTGGATAAGCCTCCGCAGCGAAAGAAAAATGGTAAAGACCGTACAAAAGTTTTAGGCCCGGTGCCTGACCTGGAAGAATATGTTCGCCCGGACTGGTGGAGTCGCATCTTTAACTACCTTTATTTAAGGACTGATGCCGACATAATAAATGACCTGGATATAACTTCTCACGAGATTGACTTATTTTTAGAAATTCTTAACCTCTCACTAGATGACAAAATTCTTGACTTATGTTGTGGACAGGGTAGACATTCCCTCGAACTAGCCAGAAGAAATTTTAAAAATATTGAAGGATTAGACCGCTCCCATTATCTCATCCAAAAAGCTAAAGCAACTGCAAAGAAGGAAGATATAAATATCAGATTTAGAGAAGGTGACGCTCGTAAAATCCCTTCTCCGACCGATTCCTTTGATGTGGCAATGATATTAGGAAATAGCTTTGGCTATTTTGAGACTACCCAGGATGATTTAAGAGTACTAAAGGAAGTTTTTAGAGTTTTAAAACCTTGGGGAAAGATTCTTATTGAGGTCACTGATGGAGATTACTTAAGGAATAGTTTTCAGACCAGATCTTGGGAGTGGATGGATAAAAAACATTTTGTTTGTAGAGAACGTTCACTTTCTCTTGATAAGCAACGTTTAATATCAAGAGAAGTCATTACTCACACAGAAAAAGGTGTTATAGCAGACCAATTCTACGCTGAAAGGCTTTACTCTAAAGAAAATTTAACCAGAATCTTGGAAACAGCAGGTTTCAGTAATATAACTTTTCAAGGCCAAATTTCTCCTGATTCCAAGCGAAATCAAGATTTAGGTATGATGGAAAAATGCCTAATTGTTACCGCAGTAGAAAAAAAACTATGGACTCCGGTTAAAATTAAATTAAAAAAAGAAACCAAGAATGTGGCAGTAATTTTAGGAGATCCTAATAAACCAGACCTTTTAAAACCTTCTACCGTCTTTGATGACGATGATTTTTACACTATAGATCAGTTAAAAGCAGGACTAAGAGAACTGAAAGATTTTCAATTTGTTTACCTGAATAGCCACGATACTTTGATTCAGGAATTAACAAAATTGAAAGGAAAAATTGATTTTGCTTTTAACCTCTGTGATGAAGGTTATGATAATGATCCACAAAAAGAGCTTCATATACCCTCCTTATTGGAAATACTCAGCATTTCTTACACTGGATCAGGACCCCAATGTCTGGCCTACTGTTATGATAAATCATTAGTACGTGGAATTGCCAGAGAAATGGGAATCCCGGTACCCGAAGCTTTCTTTGTTAAGTCCGAAGATATTACTTTTGGGTTACCCTTTAATTTCCCCGTAATGGTAAAGCCAAATTTCGGTGACTCCAGCTTTGGGATTACACAAAGGAGTGTGGCAAATAGTTTTGAAGAATTAGTAAACGCTATTTCAGAGATCAGGGAAAAATTTGGCTATGAGAAACCTATTCTGGTGGAAGAATTTCTTACCGGAAAAGACCTTAGCGTTGGGATAATAGGGAATCCTCCTGAATCTTATACTGTATTACCTCTAATTATGACCGATTATTCCTCATTGCCAGAAAATTTACCCAAAATTTGCGGATATGAGTCTAAGTGGCTTCCGGAAACACCTTACTGGAATATAAAATCTATTCCTGCTGACCTCCCCGAAAATGTAGAAAAATTTATTATAGAATGCTGTTTAAAGTTATCTGAGAGATTAGAATGTAGAGATTACTGTCGATTTGACTGGAGACTCGATGCTAATGGTAGCCCAAAACTCCTGGAAGTAAATCCCAACCCAGGTTGGTGCTGGGATGGTCATCTGACCAAGATGGCAGAGATTGCTAATATACCTTACATAGAAATGTTAAAAACAATTTTACAAGCAACTGAGCAAAGGATAGGTAAGATAAATACAAACCATAATTAATAAAATACATAGGATATGTCATTCATATCAACCTTGGGGGGTCAACGAAGCCATTATAGGCAATTTGGGTAAAGCCTGGTGAGCTAAGTGACCCCTATTGGTCGAAATTAGCAGCTTGTTTCTTTACAAACCACCTCTTTAATCATTGATTTTTAATGTCAAATTGTGGGTTGCGGATTGTTTTTTATAAAAAATCCTTTTATTATTTATCTAAAAGTTTTGATTCATAGGAAGTTTTATTCTGTTTTTTATCCTGATACCTTTCTAAAGCCAATTGAATTAATTGGTCAATTAATTCCGGATAAGAGACACCACTTGCTTCCCATAGGCGAGGATACATACTAACTGAAGTAAAGCCGGGAATCGTGTTAATTTCATTGAGATATATTTTATTTTCCTTTTTAGTTACAAAAAAGTCTACCCGAGCCATTCCTGCGGCATCAATGGCTTTAAAGGCGCAAAGAGCAATCTGCTTAACTTTTCCAGATACTTCTTCGGGTAAATCTGCAGGAACAATTAATTGGGTGGCCTGGTCAATATATTTTGAATCATAATCATAAAACTCCCCGGCTGGTTTGACCTCACCCACTACCGAAGTTTGGGGTTCATCATTTCCTAAAACACTACATTCTATCTCTCTTGCTCCTTCTAATCCCTCTTCAATCAAAATCTTTCTATCATAAGAAGAAGCTAAATCTATGGCTTTTTCCAATTCTTCTTTGCGGTGAACTTTGGTTATTCCTACACTTGAACCTAAATTGGTGGGTTTTACAAAAAGAGGATATTCAAAAGTATTTTGAATTAAGGATAATATCTCTTCTTTATCTTTCTGCCAGTCTTTTCTTTTTATAGTTAACCATTTTAATACTGGCAAACTTTTTTGTTTAAAAATGGTTTTCATTAATTCTTTGTCCATAGAAACTGCCGAGGCGGCCACTCCTGCTCCTACATAAGGAATATCAGCCAATTCTAAAAGGCCTTGGATGGTTCCGTCCTCTCCATAAGGTCCATGTAATACCGGAAAGATTACATCCAATTTTCCTTCCCAGGTTTCTTTTTTAAATTCCTGATGATTATCTATACTGATTAAACTTTTGCCAGAAGGATTATTTACTAAAATCACAGTGCTTTTTCCCTCAATTCTACCCGACTGAAGAGCTAAAGCAGACTCCTGGGGAGAGATCCATCTACCCTCTTTAGTTATACCAATTGGTACTACAGTATATTTATCTCTATTTATGGCTTTCATAATTGAGGAGGCAGAGCAAAATGAAACCTCGTGTTCCCCTGACCTTCCGCCAAAGATTATCCCCACTTTTAGTTTTTTAGCTCTCATCTTTTTCCTTTCTATAATTTTAAATAAAAATTATTTTGTATTTAAATT
>JBGPSO010000135.1:0-4854 GCA_041490145.1 Atribacterota bacterium | reverse complement strand
CTTATTATTTTCTCCGGAGTTGCTGGCAAATCTTTAATTCTGACGCCAACCGCATCATAAATGGCATTTAAAATAGCTGGAGCAATAATGCTGCAGGCTGGTTCACCAATTCCCTTAGCCCCATAAGGACCTAATCCCCCACCTGATTCTACCAGAATCGCCTTTACATCAGGTACATCTACCGCTGTGGGAATAATATACTCAGCAAAAGAGGGAGTCATAGTAATTCCCTTTTCCATAATCACTTCTTCAGTAAGGGCATAACCCATTCCATATATTGAACCACCTTCCATCTGACCCTCTACACTTAAAAGATTAATAGCTTTCCCTACATCATAACAGGTAGTAAGCTTTAAAACTTCTACCTGCCCAGTTTCAGTGTCCACTGCAATTTCTACCGCTTGGGCTCCAAAGGTAAAATCTGGAAAGGTCATACCTCTAACATTAGATAAATCAGGAGTTATCGTAAATGGGGCATTAAATTGCGCTTCACAAAACAACTCTATTCCAGCTGTATTACAAGCCTTTATTACTTCAACCAAAGGCAGGTATTGTAACGAGTCATAACTTACCATCACTTTCTCATTAATAAGATCTAATTTTTCTGAATTAACATTTAACATCTCTGCTGCTTTATTTATAACTCGTTTTCTTATTTCTCGGGCAGCCTTAAGAGTGGCATTTCCAGACATATAAGTTTGCCTGGTAGCAGTAGTGGTACCAGCAAGAGGAGTTAGTGCTGTATCACTGATATAAATTTTAACCTTTGATAAAGGAACTCCTAATTCTTCAGCAGCAATTTTACAAAGCAAAGAAGCTTGCCCCCCTCCGACATCGGGGATACCAGATCTCACTACTACACTTCCATCTGATTCTAATTTTACATAAGAACGAGAAGAGTCATGAAGGAAGGTAAACCTGCCATAACTCATCAATCCTATGGCTAAGCCTCTCCCTATTTTTTTATTTTCATCGTCACCTTCAGCAGGCTCTCCCAATGCGGCCCAGGCTTTTTCGGCAACTTCAGGAAGAGCAACATAGGTCTTTAAAACTTGTCCGGTAGTTGCCAGAGCTTTCCCAGTAGTAAGACAATTTCTACGCCTAATTTCCAGAGGGTCCAGATTAAGCTTTCTGGATAATTCATCTATTAAACTCTCATAAGCAACATTAGGTTGGGGAGCTCCAAAACCTCTACAGGCACTGGTAAAAGTATTATTGGTTAATACACCATATGATTTTACTCTGACATTAGGAATATCATAAGGGCCAGCCGCATTAATTGTAGTATATAATACCACCCAGGGGGTTAAATAGATATGACCACCTGCATCAGCTATAAATTCAACATCCAAAGCAACAATTTTCCCGTTTTTCTTCGCCCCAACCTTATACTTCATAACAAAAGGATGTCTTTTGCTATGACTTAAAATAGATTCTTCACGAGTATAAACTAATCTCACCGGTTTCTTGGTTTTCCAGGTAAGTAAGGCTAAATAGGTCTCCACAGTAATATCTTCTTTACCACCAAAGCCACCCCCCATCATAGTACCGATATAACGAACTTTATTATGGGGTAGGCCAAGAACATCAGCGACATCTCTGAAATGCTCAATTACCTGAGAGCCAACCCTGATATTAATTACATCATAATCATCTATCCAGGCAATGCCACTTTCAGTTTCTAAATAGGCATGATCAACAAAAGGCACTTTATAAGTATTTTCAATTATCACCTCAGCTTCAGCAAAGCCTTTTTTCAGATCTCCCTGATTGCAACCAAATTCACATACTATATTAGTAACCTCTTCTCCCACCAGATAGGCACCTGGCTTCATTGCTTCTATCGGGTCAAAAACCCCTGGAAGTGGTTCATATTTAACTTCAATTAAATCCAAAGCTTTTTCAGCCATTTCCTCTGTTTTAGCAGCTACCAGAGCTATAGCTTCCCCCATAAATCTAACTTTCTTATCTGCTAATACCCGATATAAACCCTCAAATCCCTTACCTATCTCTGAACTTTGGCCAAATCTGGTTAATGTTTCATTATTAGGTACATCCCTGGCAGTCAAAACTGTATGCACCCCGTCTAATTGTTCTGCTCTACTGGTATCTATCGATATAATCCTGGCCGCCGGATATTTGCTTCGCAGTACTTTTCCATACAACATTCCAGGCAGGGAAAAATCATCGGCATATTTAAGGTCCCCACGTACTTTTGCCCAAGCATCATCTCCTGGCATCGGTTTTCCCACTACTTTAAATTCAGACATAAATTCCACCCTCCAATTTATAATTCTCTACTGCCACAGCATAGATAGCGTCAACAATCTTTTTGTATCCGGTACACCTACACAGATTACCAGAAATTGCTTTTTTAATCTCCTCTCTATCGGGAATAGGATCTTGATCGAGGTAACTCTTGGCAACCATTATCAAACCCGGGGTGCAAAATCCGCATTGAATCGCACCATAGTTAACAAAACTCTCCTGTAATTTTCTGCCCAGTTCTTGTTTTTCCATCCCTTTAACGGTCCATACTTCTTTGCCATTAGCTTGCAGAGCTAACATAAGGCATGATTTAATCGCTTTCTTATCTATAATTATAGTACAAGTACCACATTCCCCTTTTTCACATCCACACTTTACCTCGGTAAACCCATTTCTACGTAAAAACTTTAGTAATGATTCTTCTGGTTTTGTGGTAGAATCTATTTTTTCTCCATTTACCATTAATTTTAAACTATATCCTTCCATCTAAATCCTCCTTAAATTAGTTAGCTGGTTACTTGGTTAGTTAGTTAACATAAATACAAAATAAAAAAATTTTAATTAACTATAATTATCATTTTAGGGTATTAATTTTTTAAAAGCCCGTTTGAACAGGATTCCGGAAACATATCGTCGATATTCATCAGAAGCTCGGATATCACTAATAGGATTAACTTCTTCTCTAACTTTATTAATCGCTTTTTCAAGTAATTCATCATTTACTTCTTGGTCTTGTAAAAATTCTTCGGTAGCAGTTAACCGGATAGGCGTTGGGGCTACAGAGGCCATAGCGATTCGAACCTGGACAATCTTATTTTCCTTAACCTCTAAATTTATCACTATACTGGCAACTGCTATGGCCATCGCTTTTCTTAAACCTAATTTAAGATAACAACCATTTTTATTGATATTGCTTCGTTCAAATTCTATCTCAGTTATCATTTCATCTTCCCGTAGAACTGTCCTCCCCGGACCAAGAAAAAAATCTTTTAGTCTAACCTCTCTCTGCTGTCGGGTACTCTCAATTTTAATAAGTGCATCAAGAGCAAGTAAGGGGACTGCCATATCCGCGGCTGGTGAGGCAGTAACTAAATTTCCTCCTATAGTGGCATTATTCCTTACTACCGGGTCAGCAAATTGTTCTGCTGCCTGGTGTAAGATAGGGTATTCCTGAAATAGAAGTTTTGAATTAACCAATTCGGCAATTGTGGTCAGAGGTCCCAAGCAAATCTTACCCTTTTTTTGGCTAATCCCCTGTAATTCCCCTATATTCGTAATATCTACCAATAGCTTTGGGTTTAATTTTTTATCTCTTATCTTGGGAAGCAAGTTCGAACACCCGGCAGCTATGCAGGCATTAACCCTTTCTTCTTTTAAAATTTTCAGGGCTTCCTCTATGGTTTTAGGACAAACATATTTAAACTGATTCATTATTCCTCTCCTCCTCATTTTAGTTAGTTGGTTAGTTAGTTAATTAGTTAGTTGGTTAGCTGGTTAGTTAGTTACATAGCTAACTGGTTTTTCTTCCAGAGGCACATTCTTCAATCGCTTTTACTATTTGAATATACCCGGTACAACGACAGATATTGCCTCTCATATAATCTCTAATCTCATCTTCGGTGGGATTAGGATTTTCTTTTAATAGTGCTATGGCAGTCAATATCATACTCGGGGTACAAAAACCACACTGCACTGCCGCATTCTTTAAAAATGCTATTTGCATAGGATGCAGCTCATTTCCCTTTGCCAGCCCTTCGATGGTGGTAATTTCTTTGCCATCGACAGTTACCGCTAAGGTAAGGCAAGATAAAACCGGTTCGCCATTTAATAAAACGGTGCAAGTACCACATTCCCCGATACCGCAGCCGTATTTACTTCCGGTTAGAAATAAATCGTTTCTTATAATATTAATTAAAAGGTCATTTGGTTTTACAGAGAGTCTTCTTTTTTTATTATTAACCATAAATTCTATATCGACTTTTTTCATTTTATAATTCACCTCCCGCTCTCTCCCAGGCTAACTTAACCGCTTCCTCGGTCAGTACTTTAGCCACTTTACTTCTATATTCCGCAGTAGAACGAACATCATTTATAGGTCTTATTTCCTCTGATGATCTTTGGGCTACTTTGGTTAAAAGTGCAGGAGTTAATTGCTGGTTTATTAGAATATTTTCTGCACCTTTAACTCGGATTGGTCTTTCAGCAACAGCACCAAATACTATCTTACAATCTCTACATACCTTATCTTCTCTCTTAAGATAAACTGCTATATTAATTTTGGAAAGGTCAGCCTTCACCCGACTTATTTTTAAAAAACTACTTCCGGTATTCTTATCCAGAGCAGGAATATCTATCTGCATCAGTAATTCATCTGAAGATATAACTGTTTTCCCTGGTCCGATTAAAAAATTTTCCACTGCTACCTTACGTTCCCCCCTCTTGCTAACTAACTTTACTTCTGCCCCATATACCATTAAAGGGGGAGCGGTATCAGCTGCCGGTGAAGCATTACATAGGTTACCGGCGATGGAGCCCATATTTCTTATAGCTGGTGCTGCCATAGCTTTGATTGCTTCGGACAGGGCG
>JBGPSO010000134.1:0-4870 GCA_041490145.1 Atribacterota bacterium | reverse complement strand
TCTTCTAATTTTTGGCTTCCTCCCTCCGTAACCCAGGCTAACTCAGGGGCAAAACCTTTAACGTGTTCTGCCTCTTTCTTTAACAAGCTCTCGGGAATAAACAATGGGAAATAAGCATTTTTATGCCCGGTTTCTTTGATCCTTCTATCTAACCCCGCTTGCATATTCTCCCACAAACCATATCCATATGGTCTAATAACCATACAACCTTTTATGATAGTATAATCAGCTAACTCGGCTTTTCTTACTACATCTACATACCATTGTGAAAAGTCCTTCTTTTTTGAGGTAATTTCTTTAACAAATTCTATATCTTTCTCCACTGATATGATACTCCTCCTCTATTGACTACATTTATTATTACCTTTATATAAATTTATTTATTAAAGATTTTATCATATTTTAATATACTTGTCTAAACATTTTCTAAAGAGACAGGTGAGACGCCGGTCTTACTATAAAAAGAGGAGGAAAATTCTTAAATTTACTTTCTCCTTTTTCTGATTATCAACTTAATCTATTTATTTTTCTATTAATCAATCGTATTTTCAATACTCGAATTTTATAAATGCAAGGTTAACTATTTTTTAACCTCCGCTAACTCACCTTCGGTCTTGGCTACCACTACTGTGCAGGCAGCATCTCCCATTATATTAAGGGAAGTTCAAGCCATGTCTGATATTCGGTCAATTCCGGCAATTAGTGCGATCCCTTCCAGTGGCAATCCTACTGAAGTAAGCACCATAGTTAACATAACCAAACCTGCCACTGGTACACCAGCTGTACCAATTGAGGCTAATAAAGCGGCTAGAAGTACGGTTAATTGTCCTCCCAAGCCAAGATATATGCCATAAACCTGGGCCACAAATAAAGTACATATACCCTGATACATGGCTGTTCCATCCATATTAACCGTCGCCCCCAAAGGCATAACAAAACTGGAAATAGTGGGCGAAACTCCTAAATTTTCCTGAACGTTCCGCATAGAAACAGAAAAGGTCGCTGAACTACTACAAGTGGTGAAAGCTAATAGTGCTGCTTCACTAAACCCAAGGAAGGAGTTTCGGCTACCTCCTTATTAGCAGCTCCCTCTAATACTAAATTCATACCAGCGCTGGGTTGAAGTATATTTCCCAGCAATAAGCCGATAACTATAGCAATGCCAGTAGTTATTAAATAATAAAATATAGTCTTACCAGCTACTCTTCCTAATTTTTGGGGTTCATTAATACTGGTTACTCCTACTACTAAGGTAGAGAAGATTAAAGGAACAACCAGCATTTTCAATAAAGAAAGAAAAATAGTGCCCACAGGCTTTATCCATACTATACCTGGTCCCTATATTGCTCCTAAAATTGCTCTTAAAACAAAACCGATTAAAATTTTTTGAAAAAGTTTCCTTTTTTATTTCTTCCATGAAAAAAATAATAAAATAACTAAATAAATTTCACCAATCTTACCTATTCTTTTCTTTTAGGTCATCACCTCGCTTTCTGAACAGCTGCTTTAGCCAAAATTTGGGTTGAGTCTATTAGCGGGACTGGGACATCTCCTTCTTTTAAGATCAGGGGAATCTCGGTACAGCCAGCAATTATTGCTTCTGCTCCTTTATCGATCAATTTTTGGGTGATTTTCAAAATATTTTTCTTTACCCCCTTAGATAAATCTCCTGCTTTAATCGTGTAGATTACCTTCATAATTTCTTCTTTATCCTTCTCCTCGGGAGAGATAACCTCGATATTAAATTTTTTAAAATGTTGATGATATATTTCCGACTTATAGACACCTATAGAAGCTAAAAGTCCTACCTTTTTTATTTGAGGAATTCTTTTTTTAGTTTCTTTAGCAGTCTCTTCTATCATATTTAGTACTGGTATGTTAACACTTTCTTGAATTGAGGAAAGGAAATAATGGGCAGTATTGCAGGGGATAACTATAAAATCGGCTCCAGCTTTTTCTAAATTTTGAGCTGTCTCTTGTAAAGCTGGAAGAGGGTCTTCTCCTTTTCCTAAGATAGCGGCAGTCCGATCCGGTATCTTAGGATTATTATCAATAATTATTCTTAAATGTTCCTGGTCTTTTTCTGCAGGAGTAAATTTAATTATTTTATAAAATAAGTCTATGGTGGCCTCAGGCCCCATTCCACCTAAAATTCCGATAATCTTTTCTGGCATTTCTAATTTTTTACTTCCCCCTTACCAGATTATATCTTTATCCTATATCTTAAAAACTAATATATTATACTGCATAAATATAATAAAATCCTTCTTTTTTATAAAAGTTTTTTCATTCTTTTATATAGTCTGTGTTATATTTTCTGTAAAAGTGATTAGAATAACTTGAAGGGACCATCAAAAACCTCCATAATAAAAAACAAATACCAAATCATTAAGGAGGTAATAAAGATGACCCAACTAAATAGTACGTCATTAAGAGAAATTTCTAAAGAGATAGGGGAATTACCTGCCCTACTATAAAAAAGCAGTAAAGTTCCTGACCTTTACCAAACTATTTGTGATATAATAAATTTAATTGATTCTTCCTTTCTAAAATTTAATTAGGGTATGGTGCCCTAATTAAAGGGGAGTCACTCCATTATGGGATTAATACATAAATAGATTTTGTAAAAACAGCACAATATAAGGATGTAAAAAATGTCAAAACCAATAGTCTTAATATCAAGTTATCCTCCGAGGTTATGTGGTATTGCTACATTTTGTGAAGAAGCCAGAGAATTTATCCAGAAAGAAAATCCAGAAAGAGATGTTCTGGTAATAAGCCATACAGATGGATCTGGGGAAGGGGTTTTCCCTATCATAGATACTTCGCATCGTTTTTGGTGGAGGTCGGTAGCAAAAAAAATTAAAAAACTGTCACCTTATGTAGTACATATACAACATGAATATGGCCTATATGAGCATATAGACCAAAGGGGTATTGGGGATAGGAACCAGGGATTTATTGAATTTTTAGGCTCTATTAATGAATTCCCTATTGTGGTAGAGCCACATACAGTGCACGGTAGGTTAAAGGAATTTGAAGAAAATTTTATTTATCAACTATGTGAAGACGCTGATGTAGTTTTATTTAAGAATGATTATCTAAAGTGGAGACTAAAGTGGACTTTTAGTAAAAGAGGATGGAAGATGCCCAAGAATATTATGATTGTCCCTCATGGAGTAAGGGCAGATAAAAATTGGAGTGAAAACGATATTCTAAAATTAAAAGATGAGCTTGGTTTAAATAAAATTCCCTATCTGAGTAATAATTTAGTAGGATTAGTGGGTTGGATACAATCCAATAAAAGATGGGATATATTAACCTCTATATGGGAAGAAGTCCTCGAAGAAATAAAAATCAAAACTGGTGAGGACTGGGATTTACTTGCTGCAGGTACCATGAGAGATAAAGCCGATATGGTAGATTATAATAATTATAAAAAAAGCTTAGAAATTTTGGAAAAGGAAGGTATTGCACATTATTATGAATTTATTCCAAGAGGAGAAATTTACTATAAAGTAATGGCAGTTTGTAATTTTATCGTATTACCAACAGTGGATGAAACACAGTCAGGAACACTGGCTAGAATTATTGCTTTAAATAAACCTTATATAACCACAGCTCCCTTGGAAGGTTTGACAGCCCAAACCCTGGATAGCGAAGGCGGATTATTGTTTACAAATAAACAAATGCTAAAAGAAAAAATTATTAGGTTGGCCTGTGATAAAGATTTGAGAAAAGAGCTCTCTGAGAATCTTAAAAAATATTTAAAAGAAGTTGTATCCTGGGAAATAATCGCTAAAAAATATAAAAAAGCATATAGACTTGCAAGACTTAAAAAAATAGCAGGGGAAGAAATAGATTTGCCCTCGGATTTTTAATTTTATGAGGTTTACCATATTCTTAAAAAAAGTTTGGCTTTCTAAAAAAAATCTCCAGGAGGTATTATTTTGGAAAAGCTCAAAAAATTTTTAAGAGAAAAAAATAAAAGTGTTAATAGTATATTTATATCCTCATATATCCCAAGAAAATGTGGAATTGCTACCTACACAAAAGATTTAACTCGAGCTATTAACCTTATAAATCCATACTCTAAATCTGAAATTGTGGCCTTAATTAAACCAGAAGATAAAAGAGATTATCCTCCAGAAGTTAAATTTAAAATTAACCAATACAAAGTTGATTCCTATATTAAAGCTGCTGGTTATATTAATAAATCCAAAGCAGATATAGTTGTTCTAGAACATGAATTTGGATTATATGGCGGTGGATGCGGAGAATATATTATTAGATTAATAGAATTGATAAAAAAACCTCTAATTGTAACCATTCATACAATTCCTGACAATGCCAGCAAAGGATATGGATTAGTCTTAAAAGAGGTGATCAAATTTGCAGAAAAACTAATAACCATGATGCCAGGAAGTTTACAAAAACTCGTAAAAAAATATAATTATCCAAAAGAAAATATAGAAATTATCCCCCACGGTGTTCCTGATATACCTCTGGAACCTAACGATAAATATAAAAAGAAAAAAGGATTAGAGAGCAGAATAATTCTGGGAAATATAAATCTTCTATCAGCGAGCAAAGGACTTGAATATACGATAGAAGCTTTGGAAAAAATAAAGAAGCAATTCAATAATGTTTTATATTTAATAATTGGCCAGACACATCCTGTTGTATTAAAAGCAGAAGGAGAAAAATATAGGAAATTTTTAAAAGAAAAAATAAAGCAGCATGATTTACAAGGAAATGTTAAATTTATAAATAAATATTTGTCTTTAAACGAGCTGGTAGTATGGTTAAAAATTATCGATGTGTATATAACTCCATATTTGGATCCACAGCAATCCGCTTCTGGTGCTTT
>JBGPSO010000133.1:0-4879 GCA_041490145.1 Atribacterota bacterium | reverse complement strand
TCTGCCTGTTCAGGTTTGATAGCTAGCAACAATCCTCCTGAAGTTTGGGCATCATAAAGGATAATTTCCTGTTCTGAGGGAATACCCTGTTTTTTTTCTACCCGGCAAGAATAATTTTCTTTATTTTTCATGGTTCCTCCTGGGATCATCCCGGAAGAAATATATTTATCTAAACCTTTTAGCACCGGTATATTATTAATCTGCAGTTCTGCTCCTAAATTTTTATTAGTCAGCATTTCACTTAAATGACCTATTAAACCAAAACCAGTAATATCAGTCAGGCTATGGATGGATAATTTTAATAATTCTTCCGGTAACTGATTTAATTTGGTCATCCAGAAAATAGCTTTTTTTATGGTAGTTGGTTCAGCCATATCATTTTTAAGGGCAGTAGATAATATCCCGGTGCCTAAAGGTTTAGTTAAGATCAGTAAATCTCCTTCTTGAGGTTTATTATTATAGATAATATCTTGGGGACAGATTAATCCTACTACCGCTAACCCATACTTTGGTTCTTTATCTTTTAGGGTATGTCCTCCGGCTAAAATTGCCCCAGCTTCAACAATTTTTTTTGCTCCTCCTTTTAAGACCAATTTCAGATCATCTAATCTATTCTCGGGGAAGCAAACTATATTTAAAGCCAGAAGAGGTTTCCCTCCCATAGCAAAGATATCACTTAAGGCGTTAGCGGCTGCAATTTGTCCAAAAATATAAGGGTCATCAACTATGGGAGTAATAAGATCCAGGGTAAAAACTAAAGCCTGGGCTTCATTCAATTTATAAACTGCTGCGTCTTCATAGTTTTTAAATCCAGCCAATAAATTATTATTTTTTAAGATTTTAAAATTTTTTAAGATCTCGCCGAGATCTTTGGAGTTTAATTTAGCTGCTCAGCCGGCAGCAGAAACCATCTGGGTTAATTTCTTTTTATCTACCAAATCGTTTTTGGCTCCTTTCTATTTATCTTTATTTTTTAATATTAATATTCTATTATTTTCTTTGCGTTGAGTAATTTTTTCTTGGTCCATTTTGTTAAGTAAGGGGATAATATATTTTCGGCTTATTCCCAATAAAGTGCGTACTTGAGAAATGGAGATGGAGTCATTTATTTTTAAAAAATCGATTAATTTATTTTTCATCATATCATAATTCTTATTTTTCAGTAGAATCCCCTCATTTAATTTAATAATTTCTCCCTCTTGAATTAAAAAATCAATTATTTCTTTACTCCCCGCAATTTCAGAATTAAGTTTTTTTTCATCAGGAGAATTAAGAGGATTATCTTTTATAATCTTTAGTATTTTAGAAATTAATATTTTTTGCTCTGGAGAAATTTTAGGCTTAATAGAGGGCAAAAAGATTATTCCTTTTTCTGAACCTATATTTTTTGTATTAGTTAAGACTTCTATTAAGTGATTAAAAATTTCTGGCTTTAAATAATAAAAATAACTTTGAAATTTATTTAAGGGAAAGCCTGTTTGCAAGGGAAATAATTCGTATTCGTGATTTAATTGGTTCATAAATTTTTTTATTTGCTCTTGCCAGTAATTTTTCTCGATTAGCCAGTAATTAGTAGCAATTATCTTTCCTTCTTTTATCAATAATTCAACCATTTCCTGTATTTCTGGGTAAGCATAATTACTATTAGCTAATAAATTATCTTTTTTGATAAAGATAATTTTATTTAATTCGGTTAGAATTAATTCTCTTAAATCAAGTTTTATCCTTTTTTGTAAAAAGTTAATAATATCTTTATCCTTTAAATTATGTTTAGGGGCTATGGGGTCAATAATTAATCCACCGCCAATAGTTTTGGAGGGGCTGGGTATTCTTAAAATAAAGCGATCTCCCAAATAAGTTGCCATTGATTCTTTAAAACGTAATTGGCCAAATCCTGTTTCACCATCTTGCAGATATTTCTTTTCGTCAAGGATTACTTTAGCTAATATTTCTTTAGTACCGCTGAAAAAAAACACTTCCGATCTATTAATTAAAGAGTATTTTTTAAGCTGAGGGAGAAGTTGTATTTGGACATCAATATTCTTACTGGCTCTAATCTGCTTCGTTCCAAAGACAATGTCTCCTCTATGGAGCTCACTTTTTTCTATTCCTACTAAATTAAGGGCTACTCTGCTACCCGGAAAGGCACTTTCCACTTTTTCTTTATAACTTTGTAAATTTCTAATCCGGGTTTTTCTATAAGAAGGGAAAATGGTTACTTCCATCCCTGTATGAATGGTTCCACCTATTAAAGTACCGGTAATTACTGTTCCACTTCCTTTAACCTTAAAGACTCGGTCAATTGATATTCTAGGCTTCCCAATATCTCTTTTTGGTTTTATCTTAGCTATCAAATTTTGAATAGCTGATTTTATTTGCTCAATTCCTATGTTCTTTACCGCACTTACTTTTATTAGGGGAGCATTAAAAAAATTAGTATTTTTTAACCTTTCTTTGATTTCTTTTTCGACCACATTTAATCTATTTTGGTCTACCAAATCAACTTTGGTTAGAGCGATAATGCCGTATTTTATATTAAGGAGATCTATTATTTGGAAGTGTTCTTCAGTTTGTGACATCCAACCTTCATTAGCATCAAGGACTAAAATTACTGCATCGATTCCGGTTGCCCCGGCGATCATATTCTTGATGAGATTTTCATGGCCGGGTACATCAACTATTCCAATTTTTTCTCCGGAAGGAAGTTTCATCCAGGCAAATCCTAAATCAATGGTCATTCCTCTTTCTTTTTCTTCGGGTAAACGATCGGTATCTATGGAAGTCAGAGCATAGATTAAAGCTGTTTTACCATGATCAATATGCCCAGCGGTACCTAAAACAAACATAAAAACCTCTTTTTATGTCATTCCTGCATCTTAGGTCATGCCCTATCTTTGTAGGGGCGTATTGCAATACGCCCCTACTTATAGTTTCCGCATCGAGTGCGGAATGACAAAAATATATTTTTTCTTTAAAAGCTTCTGCCTTAGGGGGTGGCAGTGTACTAAATTTTATTTCATTTTGGAATAAACTGATTTAATAATTTTTATTACTAAATTATCACAAGAGGAGTCAAAACAGCGAGGATCTAAAACAAAATTTTCTTTTTCTTTTCTTCCCAGTAGAGGAGGACTACATAAGCGCAATTCTTTAGAAAAAATTTCCACCGGACCAGGGGGTTTTATAATTACTAATTTAGTCGGTAAACTTTGTTCCGGTAAAGAACCTCCCCCGATGGCTGTTTGCCCTTCTTCTAAGAATGCAGGAATATTTTCATTTTTTAATTTTTGGCAGATATTTTGGCTACGCTCATCAATTTTTTCTAAGGGACAGGAAATCATTTTCCAGATGGGAATTTTTTTGGTAGCTTCATTTTTTAAATAATATAATAAAATTTCTTGAAGTAAAGTTAAAGTTATTTTATCTACTCTTAAGGTCCGAAACAGTGGATGTTGAGAAATTTTTTTTAAATAAATTTCTTTGCCACAAATAGCTCCTCCTTGAGGACCTCCTAAGAGCTTATCAGTACTAAAACAAACAATATCAGCGCCAGCTCGAATATTTTCTTGCACGGTAGGTTCATGTTTTAAACCAAATTTTTCAGTACTTAAAAATGTACCACTACCTAAGTCCATTACTACTGGCAAATTGTATCTTTTCCCTATTTTTTTAAGCTCGCTAATCTCAACTTGGTGAGTAAAACCGTTCATCTTAAAATTACTTTGGTGGACTTTTAATATTAAAGAAGTATGGTCATTAATTGCTTTTTCATAATCTTCAATAAAGGTTTGATTAGTAGTACCTATTTCTCGAAGATAAGCACCACTTTGTTCTAATATTTCCGGGATACGGAATCCTCCTCCGATTTGAATTAATTCTCCTCTGGAGACAATTACTTCTTTATTTTTAGCCAGAACATTTAAGATCAAAAATATAGCTGCCGCATTATTATTAACTACTAAACTATTTTCTGAATGACTGAGAGTACAAAGTAATTTTTCAACAATTTTTCCTCTTTTTCCTCTACTACCTTCTACAAGATCGTATTCTAAATTAATATAACCTTGTAGAGAGTTTTGAATAGATGCAAGTATTTCTTTACCCAATGGTGCCCTACCTAAGTTAGTATGGAGAATTACTCCACTACCATTTATAATTCCTTGTAAAAAAGTAAATTTCTCTTGGTCAAAATATTCTTTAATTTTATTTATCCTTTCTTCTGGTGAATATAAAGGGATGTTTTTATACCTATTTTTTTTCTCTTCAGAGATAACTTTTCTTACTATTGGGGTAAGCATTTTTCGGGAATATTTTAATATTAAAGGTTGTAGGTTTTTATTTTGTAAAATTTTTTCTACACTCGGAATCCTGGATAGTAATAAATTTAAATTATTATTTTCTGTTTTATTTTTCAATTAATAAGATTATCTCCTTTGATAATTTTTTAAGAGGATAAAGATAATAACGAAAATTTAAATAAAAAATTAAATGAATTGAAAAATTAATGGCGGGAGGGGTAGGAATCGAACCCACCGCAGTAATTACCATTAATTACCGCCCACGGATTTGAAGTCCGCAAGGCCCACCAGAGCCTATCCGCTCCCTTCTTGTTTTATTATTATAAATTGAAATGTAAAACTTTACAAGTGAAATTAAATAGGGACACATCCCATTTATTTTTGATTAGTTGTAAAAATTGTGATATATTTATAATATGCCACGTATAGCCAGAATAATAGGTATTGGATACCCTCATCATGTAATTCAGAGGGGTAATAATAGACAGAATATATTTTTTGACCAAGAAGATAGACGGTTATATCTTAAATGGTTAAAAAAATATAGCTTAGAATGTGGTTGTACGGTTCATGCCTATTGT
>JBGPSO010000132.1:0-4946 GCA_041490145.1 Atribacterota bacterium | reverse complement strand
AACATAATCTATATCTTCTTCGGTATTATCTTTTCCCAAAGTCAATCTTAAAGAGCCATGGGCTATCTCTGGAGGTAGTCCTATAGCCAATAATACATGAGAGGGCTCTAATGAACCAGAGGTACAAGCTGAACCACTGGAGGCTGCCACTCCTTTCATATCCAAGTTGAGCAACATCGATTCTCCTTCGATAAATTCAAAACAGATATTAACATTTCCAGGAAGTCTCTTGGTTGAGTGTCCATTTAAACGAACATTTTCTATTTGGTCCATAATTCCGGTAATCAATTTATCTCTTAATTTTACCACTTTATCCACCTCTCCTGCAGCTAATCTCTTCTCTGCCAACTCCACAGCTTTGCCCAACCCTACCATTCCAGTCACATTTTCTGTACCGGCTCTCCTATTTTTTTCCTGAGCACCACCGTCTATTAAATTTACTATCTTAGTTCCCTTTCTTAAGTACAGCGCTCCTACTCCTTTAGGTCCATATAATTTATGACCAGAGATGGATAACATATCTACTCCTAAATCATTAACCTCTATGGGAATATGCCCGGTAGTCTGTACTGAATCGGTGTGAAAATATATACCCGCTTCTTTAACTATTTTTCCTATCTCTTTAATCGGTTCAATAGTGCCAATCTCATTATTAGCATGCATAATAGTTACTAATATAGTCTGGTCTGTAATCGCTTTTTTCACATCTTCAGGGTCTATCAGACCATATTTATCTACTTTTAAATAGGTTACTTTAAATCCGTGTTTCTCTAAAAATTGGCAGGAATGCAAGACAGCATGGTGTTCGATTTGGGAAGTGATAATATGATTTCCTTTTTTTTGATTCGCCCAAGCAATTCCTTTTATAGCATAATTATCTGCCTCTGTCCCTCCGGCAGTAAAAACAATTTCCGAAGGATTCGCTCCAATTAATCGAGCTATCTTCTCCCTAGCTTCTTCTACTGCCTCTCTGGCCTCTTGTCCAAATGAATGAATACTATTAGGATTACCATATTTTTGAGTAAAAAAAGGTTTCATTGCTTCAACTACTTCCACATCTGTAGATGTAGTTGCTGCATGATCCATATAAATCCTTTTCATAAAAATATATTCCTCCTTTTAATAAATGATCATTATATTTAATAAATTTATAACACGAAAAATTATAATATATATGAGTATTTTTGTCAACTTTTTATATTTCTCTAAATCTGAAAACAGGGAACAATTCTCTGTTCCCTCTTTTTCAGATTCAGTGGTTTAAAACTATAATAAGACGCAAAAATTTTACCATCTTTTATCCCTGAATATAGATTTTAATTTTTTTGTTTTAAATTAGGATTTATCGCTTTCTGAGGATTGCTCAATAACCTCTTCTTTCTCTTCTTCAATTTTCTCCCTCCTAGAAGTTATCCCTACTATCACTGCTAATACACCACCAACTACTAATATAAAGGGTATTAAAGCTGCTAAAGCCTTTAAGAATAATAACCACCATTTAATTAATCCCAATGCTCCTAAAATTATGGCAACTATTCCTCCAACAATAATCCACATCTTACTTTCCTCCTTATAAAATAGATTTTTAAAATTTAAAATATTAATTTACCATATAATAATTTACTCTTTCTTAATCTAATGCCTATAATTATAATGTAAAAATTTTTGTTCATCCTAATTTAGCTTTCCTTCCTAATTTTCTTTTTACTAATCTAATTCAACATTATTATGATAAAATCCTCTATTGTTTATTATTTTAATGGTAAGTTTTTACCATCCTCTAATACTGAAGGAATTAAATTCTCCCCTATATTCCTCCCATTCTACATCTACCTTTTCTATAATTGCACTCCTTGGTCCCTGATAGCACCAATCTATTAGTTTTTTAACTTTACCTTCTTCCCCTTCCATAACTACTTCGACTTTACCATCCCAACAATTCCTAACCCATCCTTTTATTCCTAAATTTTGAGCATTAGTTACAGTATAATATCGAAAGGCTACTCCCTGTACTCTCCCTGAGATTAACAGATGAGCCCTTCCTTTTTTTACATTTTTATCCATATTGAGATTATCCTTTTATTTTTTTTACAAACTCAATAAATCGAGCCTCTACAAATCACTTATCGCGGTTTTCTTCTATCTTCTATCTTCTGTATTCTGTCTTCTTCACTATATGCTCGATACTCGATACTATTTTATTGCTATAATTATTTTACTCCAAAATATAAAAATTAAAAAGAACAAATATAATTTTATCTTAATTTTAACCCTCTTAATTAATAAAATCCTCTGGCTTGACTTATAAAACACCAAGCACTTTATAAATAAAGAAGAATAAGATATAATAATTTGTACTAATAAGAAAAGCAATAAATTAATACAAAGGTGGCGAAGACAAATTTTAAATTTAATCTTATTTATTCTAACTATAGTCTCTACTTTTATGGTGGGCGGCATTTGGTATGCATTATCTTTAATCACCATTCTACTGGCTCACGAATTAGGCCATTTCTTTGTTAGTAGAAGGTACGGCGTAAAAGTCACTCTACCTTTTTTTATTCCTTTCCCCCTATCTCCTTTTGGTACTTTAGGTGCAGTTATCAAAATGAAAGGAATTATGCCTGACCGTAAAGCATTATTTGACATCGGGATAGCCGGTCCTTTTATAGGTCTAATCCTTACTATACCGGTTATAATAATCGGACTTAAATTATCGGAAGTAGCAGTAATTTCAGAAATTAAGGGACCAGTTATACCTCTCGGAAGTTCCATCCTGTTCTCGCTTATAGAAAAAATTATTTTCGGGCATCTTCCGGAAGGTCAGGATGTAATCTTGCATCCTGTAGCTTATGCGGGTTGGGTAGGACTGTTTGTCACTGCCTTAAACCTTCTACCGATTGGACAATTAGATGGCGGACACATAATCTATTCTCTATTTGGTAAAAATAGTAAAATTGCCTATTATATAACTTTAGGTTTTTTAGGTCTTATTTGTATATTTGTTAACCCGGCCTGGACCTTATTATTCATTTTACTCCTTATCTTCGGATTTCATCACCCTCCACCGTTAGATGATATTAATCCTTTAGACCAAAAAAGAAAGTTATTAGGGATTTGTGCTTTAATCTTTTGTATTATATCCTTTACCCCGATACCTTTTCAAATAAAATAAATATAAAATTCGTTTGCTTGACAGCTATAATTATATATGTTAAAATTTTAAAAATTGAATATAGAAATGGAAGTGTGCCTAGGGTTCCGTTTTTAAACAAAAAGTCTGGACCAAGCGGCACAAAGCATTTTTTTCATTAATAAATGCTACACTTTCGGGATAAAAGCCTGGAGGATAGGTTCCATAAATTTGAACCAATCCTTTGGGCTATTTTTAAATAAAGGTCGAAGTACACATATATACGTTATAATATCGATACTAAATATTAAAATCTTTTAATTAAAAAGGGGGGATGACCATTCAATAAACTTAATATAATTGCAGATTTTATTTGAACTTGTAAAAAAAATAAATTTATTAAAAGGAGATCTAAAAATGAATAAGAAATTGTTGATTTTACTAATTTTAGTATGTTTTTTATTTTCAACTCTAGTTGCCTCAGCAAAAATTATTAGAATTGGTGGCGTAGCCCCCTTAACAGGAGGATCAGCCACTTTTGGAGCTTCTACTCGTAATGGTTGTAAATTAGCTTTTGATGAAGTAAATGCTGCAGGCGGAATTGACATCGGAGGAACTAAATATCTAATCAATTTAGTTTTTGAAGACGATCAAGGTTCTCCCGAAGTAGCCGCTAATGCCTTTCGTAAGTTAATTGACCAAGACGAAGTAGTGGCCATTATTGGTTCAGTAATGAGTAAATGTACTTTAGCCGGAGCTCCTATCGCTCAGGATGCTGGTGTTCCAGTTATCAGCCCTACCTCTACTAATATTCTGGTTACTCAAACTGGTGATTATATTTTCCGAGCCTGTTTTATTGATCCCTTCCAGGGTGCTGTAGTTGCTTCCTTCAGTTATAATGACTTAAAAGCAAAAACCGCAGCAGTTATCTTTGATAATGCCAATGACTACACTAAGGGATTAGCTGAAGTTTTTAAGCCAAGTTTTGAAAAATTAGGTGGAAAGGTAGTGGCTTACGAATCGTTTACTGATGAAGATAAAACTACTGATTTTTCAGCCCAATTAACCAATATAAAAGCTGCTAATCCGGAGGTAATCTTTTTAGCTGCCTATTATGCTGCTGCAGCCCTAGAGGCAAAACAAGCTCGCGCTTTAGGAATAACCGTTCCTTTTGTAGGAGCAGATGGATGGGATTCATCAGAATTAACTAAATTAGCTGGAGAGGCAATAGAGGGAGGATATTTCTGCAATCATTATTCACCCGAAGACCCCAGACCAATAAATCAGAATTATTTAAAGAAATATAAAGAAACATTTGGAGAAACTCCTGATGCCTTAGCTACCTTAGCCTATGATGCAGCCTTAATTTTAATTGATTCTATACAAAGAGCCGGTTCTACCGATGGCGCAGCAATTAGAGATGCTATGGCAGCAACTAATATGGAGTGTGTTTCCGGTCAAATTACTTTTGATGAAAATCGCAATCCTATTAAAAGTGCGGCCATAATTAAAGTGGAAAACGGCAAATTTGTCTTTGCAAAAACTGTCGCACCATAAAAAAATAAAAATATTTAAAAATATATTGTAGATATTGAACAAAGTTTCTATATCAGGACATTGCTTTTTGCAATGTCCTGATATATTATAAAATGCAGTAAAAAGATGTTTTCAAAAAATTTGGGAAAGAATATGACCAAAAAACAATTATCTGATTCTATAAATAATAATATATTGACTTACAACAAATTGACCAATTGGAAAAAATATGTAATTATTTCTATAATTATTCTATTTTTTCTATTTCTATATATTT
>JBGPSO010000131.1:0-5031 GCA_041490145.1 Atribacterota bacterium | reverse complement strand
TTAGCTAGTACAAGCGTCCCTGGTCACGTATAAAATGTCCCTCTGGCCATATGGTTTATTTTCACATAAAGAGGGTTGCTCGACTATCCTTGTTTTTCAGATTATTCTGTACTCTGGTACAGAGAACCGTCCCCTGTATTTTTATGATGAGAGAGTCAGCCCTTAACATTAGGAATCGTGTATAAAATGTGTAAAGTTAAAGGCTGACCCCAGAGAGAAGATATTAAAGTAGAACTTGTTTCAATGGAGTTTATGGAGTGTTAACATTTCCTATTACTTGTCCTTGAATTATTTCTTCATTCTCTTTTATAAGAATTTTCAATTTTCCAGTTGCGGGAGATTTAATCTCCATAACAATTTTTTCTACCATTATTTCAGCAATAGCCTCATTTTCTTTTACTTCATCCCCACTATTCTTGTACCAATGGGTTAACACACATTCTTTTTTGTCTCCGGCCAGTTTTGGAACCTTAATTTCAATCTTCATAAATTACCTCACTTAAACATATTTTTCACAATGTTTATAATCTTTTCCTTATCTGGTAGTGCAAATTTTTCTAAAGCTCTACTACAGGGGATAGGAATATCTGGATAAGTTAATCTTTTAGGCAAAGACTTAAATTTATCCCCCATATGCTCAACTACGCTTGTAATTATCTCGCCGGACATACCGTAACTTTTATAATCTTCATCAACTACCAATATTCTTCCAGTCTTTTTTACTGAATTAATAACCGTTTCTTTATCTAAAGGGACAAGGGTTCTTAAATCAATAACTTCAGCATTAATTCCCTCTTTTCCAAGTTCTTTGGCTGCCCAAAGAGCTTCGTATACCATTTTAGCAACTGTTACAATTGTAATATCGTTTCCTTCTTTCACTATTTTAGCCTTTCCAAAAGGAATTGTATACGCTTCTTCTGGCACCTCTTTAATTGCTTCATCTAAAGGGGTTATCCAACCAAGCCCCATTATACCTTTATGAAAGAAGTATATAACTGGGTTATCATCTCTAATAGCTGAAGCCATCAGTCCTTTGGCATCATAAGAATTTGAGGGGATGACTACCTTCAGTCCTGGGATATGAGCAAATAAACTATAAAGGCACTGTGAATGCTGGGCTGCATCACCGTAACCTCCACCCATTGCTGTCATTATAACTACTGGCATTTTAACCTGTCCATCTGACATATAGTGAACCTTTGCTATATGGTTGTATAACTGATCCATTGCAACACCAAAAAAGTCAACAAACATTAATTCAACAATGGGTCTCATTCCTTTTGCCGCTGCTCCTAATGCAGCTCCAATAAATGCGGATTCGCTTATTGGTGTATCTTTCACTCTTTCAGAACCAAATTTTTCAAGCAATCCGTTCGTTGCGCCAAATATTCCTCCATAAATTCCTATATCTTCGCCCATTACAAAAACATTATTATCTTTTTCCATCTCCAGGGATATAGCCTCTGATATAGCTTTATACATTGGTAACTTTCTTCCCATTTTAATTACCTCCTATAAATACATTCTCTAACGCTTCTTCGGGCTTTGGATAGGGACTCTTTCGTGCAAATTCTATTACCTCTTCAACTTCTTCTTCAATTCTTTTCTTTATATTTTCCATTTCTTTGTCTATGATAATCTTTTTCTCTAAGAGTAATTTTTCAAATTTGAGAATTGAATCTTTTTTCTTTGCAAGCTCCAGATCTTCTTTTGGCCTGTAAAGCTGTCCATCACCTTCAAAATGTCCTCTCAGTCTATTTACTTTTATTTCTATTAATGATGGTCCTTCACCTTTTCTTGCTCTCTCAATAGCTTTTTTTGCAACTTCATAGACAGTCAAGACATCTTGCCCATCTACACTTACTCCAGGAATTCCATAAGCTTTTGCTCTCTCACTATTCTCTGCAATAGCTGTGGATTTATCTTTTGCCACAGAAATAGCCCAACTATTGTCTTCAATAACAAATATGACTGGTAATTTCCATAGAGAAGCCAAATTCAAGGATTCATGAAAAGTTCCTTGATTAGCTGCCCCCTCTCCACCAACAGCAACGCCAACAAAATCTTTCTTTGTCATTTTCGCGGCAATTCCTGCTCCAACAGCTTGTGGGAAACTTGCTCCCACAATTCCACTGCAACTAAAATTTACATTTGTATCAAAAAGGTGCATATGTCCGCCTTTTCCTCGAGATAGTCCTGTTTCTTTTCCAAATATTTCAGCTGTCATCTTTTTAAGATTAACACCCTTTGCAATTGCAAAATGGTGGGCTCTATGTGTTCCTACCACTACATCATCCGGCCTTAAATGTATACATATTCCTACTGCAGCTGATTCTTGCCCAGAAGATAAATGCAATTCGCCTGGTATTGGACCGGCAGCAATGTCGAAAGCGGGGGTTTTCCCTTCGTAGTAAATTTTCCCCACTGTCTCCTCATACGTTCTTATCTTCAACATTGTTCTGTACATCAATAAGAGCGTCTCTTTTGAAATTTCTCCTATAAACATCTTCTTACCTCCTTGTTAAAATTATATGGTGATACTTTTGGATTTTCTCCTATAAACTCCTCTCACCTCCTTTTAGAGACTCCCAGCTTTAAGCACATGGTACTTTATAATTCAAACCCTGTTTGTCCTGCATCTTCCTTTCTTCCTTCGGTATCGAGATCTCCACAATTAAAATACTAAGCGCAATTGGTTCTTTTATGGCATTGACTTTTCCGATTTCGGCATATAGTCCTTTACTATTCTCTATCTTTATTTCTTTAGTTTTAGCTCCAAGAGTTGATTGCTTCTGGGTTCTCCAAATAAAATTTTACCCGGTCGAGAAATTTAGCTGCCAACGCTCCGTCTACAGCTCTGTGATCAAAAGTTAAAGAAAGCGTCATAATTTGACCTATTTTTATTTCTTTATTCTCTACTATAGGTTTCTCGGTAATTCTATTTACACCCAGAATTGCTATTTGAGGCGGATTTATTATCGGATTAAAAAAATCGACGCCAAACATTCCGAGATTTGTAATGGTGAAGGTTCCTCCAATGAAATTTATTTTCTTTAATTGACCACTTTTAGACTTCTCTATAAGTTCTTCGTAATCCACAAGAAGTTGCTGTAAACTCTTTTTGTCCACGTCTCTAATGACCGGAGTGACTAAACCAATAGGGCTATCGATTGCTAAATTAATGTTAATATTATCATACAGGATAATTTTGTTTTCTTCCAATGCAGCATTTAAATCAACAAAATCATTCAATGCCCTTGCTATAGGTTTGAGCATTAACAAAGTGTAGGATAACTTCTTCTGCTTTTTTGATAATTCTCCTTGCAGTTCGGCAAACCTATCCATTTTTACTTCCATATTTAAGGTTACATGGACAGCTTCTCTGTAGCTTCTGGATAACCTTTCACTAATAATTTTTCTTATTCCAGAGATTTTATTTTCTTTCTTTATCTTAGGTAGGTAATTTTCCTTTGTGTAGTTTTCTATGTCTTGTGACGTGATTTTTCCTTCTAGTCCTGTTCCTTTTACCTTATTTATATCTATCCCGTATTGGTCTGCTATTAGTTTTATTTCTCTACTTATTTTCATTAGTTATCTCTCTTATTTCAATAATTGTGATAGTTTTTCTTGCTTTGCTTCATCTTCCACATTATGTAAAATTCTTTTTAAGATTTCTTCTTTCAGGAATAACATAATAAAGCCTCCGTTTTATAGTACGGATTCTATTTTTATTTAAGTAATACTAAAGGTTATTGCGAATGGATTTTATATCTTTGCTGGCAACTTTTGATCGAAGTTCTTCTAGAGTGAAAACAGGAGAGTGAAAAACAGGAAATGTGTATTAATTACTAATTTTATTACATAATATAGCATAAATCCGCAAACTAAACACAAAATATCCAATTTAATCAAAAAACTTAAAATCTTTTTTTTCCATCTCTCACCCCCTTTTAAAGTAGAGATTATCGAAATGCTTTTCCCTACATCGTTTCTCTTTCAATACTTATGGGATATTGTGCCGAATAATCTATTAATTAGTATATACTACATTATTATTAGAAATCCTTCTTTTTGATAAAACTTTTACGGATACAGAGAACCGTCCCCTGTATTTTTACATTTTGGTTTGAATTAATTCAGTAAATAATAATATTTTTTCAGCATCAGAGGGGTAAAATAAAAAGGGTTTTAGATCTTCAGCTAATTCTTTAAAATTAATCTTTTCACATTTTAATAACAATTTTTCTTTAATTTCTTTAGTATTTATATTTTCTTTCAGCTTCATCTTTTCTTTTAAAAAATTAAAATTAGGATTGGTTTTAGAAAAGTGGATTGCTGTTCCACCCATAAAGACCAATCGGTTTCCATATTCAGAACTATAAATAATATCTAATATAACATACTGCAGGTATTCTCTTAATAAATTTCTTTTATAAATTCTTAGATTTTCAGGATAAAACGATTCTATCTGATTTAAATTAAGCATTTTTCAGGTAGCTCCAAAAAGCATTAATTCTTCTGGCTAATTTCTTTTGATTAAACTTTACTAAATAATTCATCAGCTTTTTCTCATCTATCTGCTCGAAAAACATTTCTCTATTGACTCGCAAGCTAATAAAATCTGGTTTGGTTTCTAGATCCGGATGCAGATAAAAATAATCCAGGAAGGCCTTCTCTATTTCGGCCATTTTTAAATATTGTTCTTTGTAATTCATTAGATAATAACCAAAAAATAGTGGGGGCTTTACACTACGAAAAATAAATTCCCCGATAGAGGTCTTAAAATGATAGGTCTTTCGGGTAGAAATCGAGGTAATTCCATAGATGCTCTCCGGAATTAAGTGATAATAAGATAAGGCGCTCTCTAAAGAGATATAAGAGGGTAAATAAATACGATTGGCAATCTTAAATAAAATTTCTTCACTAAGCTGAAAATCAGAAAAGATATAATAACCACGAATTACTTTCTTAATATAACCCTTATCTTGCCATTCATTTAATCTTGTCCGATAAAAATTAGGTTCAATGATT
>JBGPSO010000130.1:0-5040 GCA_041490145.1 Atribacterota bacterium | reverse complement strand
GGACCTTATATTAATCCTGAAAAGAAAGGGGCTCAAAAAGAAGAGAATATTAAAAAAGTTTCTGTGGAGGAGTTCTTAGAATTTAATCAAGCTTCCGGTAATTTAATTCGTTTAGTTACTATTGCACCAGAAATGCCCGGAGCAATTGATTTTATTCGTTGGTTACACCAACAAGGTATTATTGTTTCGGTTGGACATTCTAATGCTACTTATAAGCAAGTGCAGGAAGGTATTCAAGCTGGCTTATCCCATGTTACCCATATATTTAATGCTATGAGAGGGTTACACCACCGTGAGCCAGGAGTGGTGGGAGCAGCTTTATCTTCTCCAAAATTGGTAGTAGAGATGATTGCTGATGGAATACACCTCCATCCAATGGTATTAAAAATGTTAACTCAAATTAAAGAAAGTGAAAAATTAGTTTTGATTACCGATGCAATGAGGGCAACAGGTTTTAAAGAAGGTATTTATGATTTAGGAGGGCAAGAAGTTATTGTGACTCAAGGACAAGCTAAATTAAAAAATGGTACTTTAGCTGGCAGTGTGTTAACCATGGATAAAGCAGTTAAAAACTTGGTAACTAAAGTAGGTATTTCATTATTAAACGCAGTCCAAATGGCAAGTTATAATCCAGCGAAGTGCCTTGGGATAGATGATAAAAAAGGTAGTTTAGAACTATATAAAGATGCGGATATAGTTATTTTAAATAAAAATTTAGAAACCGAACTAACTATGGTGGCAGGTAAAGTAGTTTACAGGAGAAAAGAAATATGAAAGTGGAATATCAGAATTATTAAAAAAGGAGTAGTGATGTGTTTTGGTTAAAAAACAGATGGTGAATGATTTAAATTTGAGTACTAAAATTGATGACCTATTTTTCTTAAAAGATATAGAGTTTAAAGTAAGGCGGGATAAAAAAACCATAGATATGTTCTTTAAAATTGCTGATGTAACCGGAGAAATTGAAGCTGTAAATTGGGATATTTCTATTAATCAAGTAGAGGAGTTAAGTAAGATTGAATTTGCCCGAGTTCAAGGTTATATAACTAAAAAGAAAAGTGATGGAACCCTTCAGGCAACAATCTCTTCTCTTACTAAAACTATTCCCTTGGATTATTCAGACTATTTACTCCAATCAGATAAAAATTTAGATGAATTAATTAAAAAGATCTTTTCTAAAATCGATTCCATAGAAAATCCCCACTTAAAAAATCTTCTAGAAAGTTTTTTTAAGAACCAAGAATTTATAGAAAAATTCAAAAAAGCTCCCGCAGCTACAAAAGTTCATCAACCTTATATTGGTGGTTTAACTGAGCATACTATAAATGTAGTAGCTATTTGTGAGACTATATGTAATATATATAAAGAAATAAACCGTGATTTTCTAATTACTATGGCTATTCTTCATGATATAGGTAAAATAAGGGAATATGCCTATGATAAAGTTATTGAACATACTGACGAAGGTAAACTTTTAGGTCACATTGCCATAGGTTTAGAGATGATTGACCAAAAAATAAAAAGTTTGGATAATTTTCCTCCAGATTTAGAATTAATGGTAAAACATACTCTATTAAGTCATCACGGTCATTTTGAATTTGGTTCCCCCAAGCTACCCAGTATATTAACTGCTATTGCTCTTCATTATGCAGATGAGATGGAGGCTAAGGTAAGTGGTTTTATCAATATCAAGACAGAAAATAAAGGTTTTTATGAAAAATGGAGTAAATGGGTCTGGTGGTTAGAAAGATCGATTTATTTAGATGAAGAAATAATATTAAAAAATAAGACAAAGAATAATGGGGACGTTTCTATTTTTTAAAAGGAATTAAAAATTTATTAGGAGATATTTATGCCTAGAATAAAAAGAATATATTTAGAAGAAGGAATTTTTCATATCTTAACAAGAGGAAATAATAAACAATGGGTGTTTAAAGATGAATCAGATTTTAAATATTATCTAGATATTCTTAAGCAGCTTAAGAAAGAACAGCCCTTTTTGTTATATCATTATATTCTAATGAATAACCATGTACACCTATTAATTGAAACGAATCAAAAAAACAGAGCTATCTAAATTGATGAAACGAATAAATCTATTGTATTATAATTATTATAAGAGAAAATACAATTATGCGGGACATTTTTGGCAAGATCGTTTTAGAAGTATATTAGTGTCAAAAGATGAATATTTATTAGCTTGCGGTTTGTATATAGAAAAAAATCCTATTCGGGCGGGAATAGTAAAAAAAGCAGAGGACTATTCCTATTCAAGTTTTAAATACTATGCTTATGGTGATTCAAATGGATTAACAGATAGAGATCCTGTTTATGGTTTATGATAATTTAGGTAAAAATAACAGTGAAAGACAAAAGGAGTACAATCGGTTAATGTTACAGGAAGATAATCGAATTAGTAATCATACATTAAGCAATTTTTTTCTTGGAAATAAAAAATTTATTACAGAAATGGAAAGGAAGTTTGAAGTATGTAATCTTCGACATAGGAGGGGTAGACCGAGAGATGAGGAGAAAAATATTAAATACAACCCCTCTTTTACTTTTAAAGAGCCCCTCTTCACTGTACTGCTTTAGGGAAGGTGCTGTTAGCTTATTTGCCAGAAGGAGAAATAAAGAAAATATTAGATAAAATAGAACTTCCTCGTCTTACTGAGAAAACCATAACCGATAAAAAGGAATTAGAAACAGAACTTAACAAGGTAAAAGAACAAGGCTTTGCTTTAGATAGAGAAGAAAACGAAAAAGATGTTCGTTGCATAGCCGCTCCAATTAGAAATTACCAGGGGAAAACAATAGCAGCTATTAGTATTTCCAGCCCTGCTTATCGGACAGATATTAACAAAGAAAACCATTTAAAAGAAGCTCTTATCGAGACAAGTAAAGAAGTATCTAAAAGATTAGGATATGATGATAAATTACAAAAGGAGGACCCTTAGTTGAATAAAATTCTTGAGAAAATCGGTGAGCTGGGGATTGTCCCGGTGGTTAAAATTGAAAAAGCTGAAGATGCCCTTCCCCTGGGGAGGGCACTTATGGATGGTGATCTCCCCATTGCTGAGATTACCTTCCGAACTTCTGCGGCAGAGGAGTCAATTAAAATCTTAAACCGAGAACTTCCTAAACTTTTAGTGGGAGCGGGAACCGTATTAACCGTCGAACAGGTAAAAAAGGCAGTTTCTGCTGGTGCTAAATTTATTGTTTCACCAGGTTTTAACCCCAAAGTAGTGGATTATTGTATAAAAAACAGCATTCCGGTAACTCCTGGTATAAATAACCCCACCCAGATTGAGATGGCTTTGGAGAGAGAAATTGAGGTAGTAAAATTTTTTCCTGCTGAAGCATCAGGAGGATTAGAACTTCTCGAAGCTATGTCAGCACCTTATTCTGGGATAAAGTTTATTCCCACCGGAGGGATTAACCTGAATAACTTATCTTCTTATCTATCTAACAAAAAAGTACATGCCTGTGGTGGTAGTTGGATGGTAAAGCCAGAACTCATCTCTTCGGGTAATTTTAGTGAGATTACCAGACTTACCCAGGAAGCGGTTTCTATAATGCTCGGTTTTGAGTTTGCCCACCTGGGGGTAAATGAGGAAAATGAGGATAAAGCCCTGAATTCTGCAAGCCTTCTTTCCAGCCTTTTTTATTTTCCCATTAAAGAAGGAACGAGTTCTATTTTTGCTGGTTCTGGATTTGAGGTTATGAAAAAAAGATTTTTAGGAAAGCAGGGACATATAGCTATAGCCACTAATGATATTCATAGGGCCATAGCTTACTTAAAAACAAAAGGAATTTCAATTCTTCCCGAGACTGCGAAAGAAGATAAGGGTAAAATTAAGGCAGTTTATATTGACCAAGAGATATCCGGATTTGCTATTCATCTCTTACAAAAATAATTTAAAAGGAGGGAAAAATGAGAAAGTATGTTACTTTTGGTGAAATAATGTTGAGACTTAAACCACCCCATGGGGAGAGATTTTTTCAGAGCCCTCTTTTAGAAGCTACCTTTGGAGGGGGGGAGGCAAATGTTGCCGTTGGACTGGCCCGATTTGGCTTGAATGTAGTCTATGTTTCGGTAATTCCTAAAAATGCAATCGGAGATGCCTGCCTTGGAGAATTAAGGAGGCAGGGTGTAGATACTTCACTTATTATAAGAAAAGGAAACCGATTAGGTATCTACTTTTTAGAGAATGGGGCTAATCAAAGACCCTCAATGGTTATCTATGATCGTTCGTATTCAGCTATTGCCGAGGCGAGACCTGGTGATATTAGCTGGGACAAGGTATTTGATGAAGTGAATTGGTTTCATATTTCTGGGATTACTCCGGCAATTTCTCTTTCGGCCTCAGAGCTTTCCTTAGAAGCAGTAAAAAAAGCGAGAGAAAAAGGCATCACTATTTCCTGTGATTTTAACTTTAGAAAAAATTTATGGAAATATGGGAAATCTGCTCCCGAGGTAATGGGGGAGCTAGTAAAATATGTTGATATTACCTTAGGAAATGAAGAAGACTGTCAAAAATCTCTGGGGGTTAAAGTGGAGATAGATATAGAGTCAGGGAAACTTCAAGTACAAAGATATAAAGAATTAACTGATAAAGTTCTTAGTTTATATCCCCATCTCCAGAAAATTGCTATCACCTTAAGGGAAAGCCATTCTGCAGATTATAACGGATGGTCAGCAGTACTTAATAATCGGAAGGAGTTTCTTGTTTCAAAGAAGTATGAAATTCATAATATTATAGATAGAGTAGGAACAGGAGATACTTTTGCCGCAGGTTTAATTTATGGTATTACTAACTTACCTAATGATAAGGAAGCCCTTGAGTTTGCAGTAGCAGCATCATGTCTAAAGCATTCTATCCCTGGTGATTTACCTTTACTTTCAATAGAAGAAGTAAATAGCTTAGCAGGAGGAGCAACATCGGGCAGAGTGCAAAGATAGTACTGTTATTAAAACCAAAAAGATAAAAAATTTCGAATCAGGTATTAACCAATGATCAACTCAAAATCAGAAAAAAT
>JBGPSO010000129.1:0-5050 GCA_041490145.1 Atribacterota bacterium | reverse complement strand
TAATAATAGCCAATATTTTGGGAGCCTTTTTATTAATAAGATATTTATAAAGCGGCTCAAAAAAATATGCTAACATTAATGCAATACTAAAATATATAAATAGCCACTTCAGTCTATTTAATATATAAACTAAAATTATTAGACCAATAACCGTACTAATAATAAAATTTAATCTCTTGTCTTTTATAAATTTCATAAATAATTTTCCATCTTTCTTTTACTTATCTATTTATAACAGATTAGCTCAGATTATTCAATTTTTTTATATTATTATATAGCCCTCTCTGAATTTTTGTCATTGCGAGCGACCGTAGGGAGCGTGGCAATCTCATCAAATTTCCCCCTCATCTATATTCTACATCCCCCTCAAATTATCCTTCTTTTTTAAATTTAAAAAATAAAAAATCTAATTTCGTATCCCATTTTTTTTGTTCATAATTTTTACTGTATATTTTCCCTTTTCTCTTTGCCAGAGAGGAAGAATTGACAAACTGGGGGGTAATATGATAAAAATATTATGCGTATTGCATTTTACAAGCTAAAAATATAAGAGTAAATAGTAAATTGCGCAATAAATAAATAATAAGTGGGTAAACCTAATAATGAATGATATAGAAAGTAACTTTAATAATATTATTAAAGTTAAAAGTTTGGGAAAGAAATTTGGCGATTTAGAGGCAGTTAAAAATATTAGCTTCGAAGTTAAAGAGGGAGAGATATTCGGATTTTTAGGACCTAACGGAGCCGGAAAAACTACTACCATAAATATGCTCTGTACCATGCTCAAGCCAAACCATGGTACTGCCTTCATAAACGGTCATTCTATCCTCACCTCCTCCAACGAAGTAAGGAAAAGTATTGGAATTATCTTTCAAGAAAATACCCTGGATGAAAAACTTACTGCCAATGAAAATCTTTCTTTACATTGCCGCTTTTACAGAGTTCCCAAAAAAGAAAGAGAAAATAGAATAAAAGAAGTGCTTGATATAGTAGAACTTGGTGACAAGAGATATAAAATAGTGGAGACTTTTTCTGGAGGTATGAAGAGGAGATTGGAGATTGCCAGAGGACTACTACATTATCCGAAGGTACTTTTTTTAGATGAACCTACTATTGGGCTTGATCCTCAAACTCGAGCTCATGTTTGGGAATACATTTTAAAACTTAAGGAAAAAGCCGGCATTACCATTTTTTTAACTACTCATTATATAGATGAAGCAGAAATATGTAATAGGGTAGCTATCATTGATTATGGTCAATTAATTGCTTTAGATTCTCCTGATGAACTGAAAAGCAAAGTAGGTGGAGATATTGTTGAAATTATTACCTTAGATAATGAAGCTGCCAAGAAAGAAATAGAAACCAAATACCATAAAGAAGTAACTGAAAATCATAAAGTTATTTCTTTTAAGGTGGATAAAGGTAATAGATTTTTAATTAGTTTTATAAAAGAGTTTCAAACTCCCATTAAAAGTATTAATCTAAGAAGACCTACTTTAAATGATGCCTTCTTAAAATTAACCGGTAGGCAGATAAGAGAAGAAGAAGTTTCAGCAAGAGATCTAATGAAAAAAAGAATGCGAATGCATTAGGAGAAGATAAAATGGAAGAAATTTTTGCCCTTTGGCAGAGAGATATATTGAGATTTTTTAGAGATAGAGCCAGGTTTTTTAGTTCGTTTGCAATGCCTTTTTTGTTTCTAATTATCTTTGGAAGTGGAATGAGTGGAGCTATGAGTTCGATGTTTAGAGGAGGTAGTGATTATTCTTCTCTCGCTGACTTTAATTATATGAAATTTATGTTTCCTGGAATTATTGGAATGGTAGTTTTTACTACTTCTATCTTTTCAGCTCTTTCAGTAATCCAAGATAGAGAATTTGGTTATTTAAGAGAAATCTTAGTATCCCCCGTCAAAAGAAGTTCTATCGCTATCGGAAAAGTATTGGGAGGAACTACTATAGCAGTAATACAAGGATTACTTATGTTTGTTTTTGTTCCCTTTACCGGCTTAAAGATAAATTTATCTATTTTAATAAAATTAATTCCCGCTATGTTTTTAGTAGCTTTTACCCTTTCTTCTGTAGGTCTTTTAATTGCCAGCTTATTAAAAACTACTACCGGATTTCAAATGGTCATACAAATTTTTGTCTTTCCTATGTTATTTCTATCAGGTGCCTTCTTTCCTATAAATGGTTTACCGGTATGGATGAATTTTCTGGTGATTATAAATCCACTTACCTACTCCATAGATATGTTTAAAAAAATAATATTAGAAACCGATAAATTAAATCCAGTATTAAGACAGGCAATGGGGCTTAATTTAACTCTTTTCGGACATCAAATAACTTTATTTAATGAAATCCTATTTATACTAATATTAAGTATCATCTTTGTTACTCTAGCCACTATAAAGTTTAGTCACCACAATTAAAATAAAAATGGAGAGAATTAATTAAAGGATTTAAATTCATGACCTACTTTTCGGGCTCGTAATGTTTTGTCCAGATTATTACCTATATTTATTCCAACTTCTACCAGAAGATTCCAACCGGCAACAATTTCAAGATAGTTAGTAAAATCACCGTATTCAGGAATTATTATAGTAGGAAATACAGTCTTTTTTGTAGAAATGGCAATCACCTTTAACCCTATACTATCGATAAGCACATCTTTATATTTTTCCTCATCATTCTTAAATGGATCTATAATTACTACCACCTCATCTGCATCCATAACTTCTTCGATACCGTGAAAAACATAAGTCCCTTCTAAAAAATCCGATTTTTTACGAGCTATTTCATTTGCTTTAAGGGTTAATTCTTCTGCCACCCCATTATTTCTACCAGCAAAATAAATAGCTTTCGAATCTATTATAGTTTTTGTTATCTCCTCTGGAATAGTTATCTCTAAAACCTGAGTTATTAAAGTTCCAAGTTTATTTAGATCTGGCAAGGGTATATTATTTAATTTTCTAAAGAGTAAATCATAAAAAAGTGCCTGTTCTATTACTGATTTTGTTGCCGCAACTGCTTTCTCTACACCACAGGCTAACAGATAGGATAGATGAGCTTCCTTCATTATAGGAGTTCCGGCATTGGCAACGATGCTAATGATATTATCATGATTTTGTTCTTTTAATTTCTGAATTAATTTTAAATCTTCTTTTGTTTTTCCTGAATTAGATGCTATAAACACAGTATTATCTAAAAGCTTATATTCAAGGGCTTGAGTGGCACAATCGGTGTAAAAATCTTCTTTATAACCTTTTTTTCGGGCTTCATACATAACCTTTTTGGCCGGAAAAATGCGTGATGACCCTTCACCAGTAAAAAATATTCTTTCTCTTTTTATTTCTTTTTCATAAGATAATACTTTTTCAACATTAAGATGTTTGACTATTTCAGACGTCTCCAGCATTTCTTTAATTAGAAGAAATTTATTATATTTATTGTCTCTTAAGTTCATCTCTAATCTCCTATTAATTAAAATTAAAATAGGGACACATCCTATTTTTCTATGGTTTAGCTTTCCATTTTACGAGGTCTTCCTTTAGGACGTTTATCTATAGTAATACCTAAAGCCTTAACTATTAGGTTTTCCGATAAAAGTTACCGAATTATTGACTTGGCACACCTTCCCTATTTATCTAATTTAAAGTAAAATATTAATTGTCTAAGAAAATAGGATGTGTCCCTATTTTATTTATTTTATTTATTCATAACCATACTTCTTTATGAACCACTTTTTTACTACCTGGACCGAAAATAAATACGTTACGACAATCATTATAAGAGCCAGAAAATATAGCGGTGGCGGAACAACAAAACCAAAATGTTGCCCTAAAGGCGTAAATGGTATAACCAGACCTATGGTTAAGATATATATAGATGTAAACATCAAGAACTGACTCGGCTTGCTTTCAATAAAGGGTATTTTTCCAGTACGGATAATATGAATGACCAGCGTTTGCGTACAGAAAGATTCCAAAAACCATCCGGTATGAAAAAGCGGTTCGGAAGCATGGAAGATAAACCATAAAACACCAAAGGTTATGAAATCAAATATTGAGCTTATCGGGCCGATAATCAACATAAATTTCTTGATATAATTTACGTTCCATGGCCTTGATTCAAGAAGGTATTCCTCGTCCACATCATCCGAAGGAATTGCTATTTGCGAGAGGTCGTAAAGAAAATTATTTAACAGAATTTGTATGGGCAACATCGGTAAAAATGGCAAAAACAAACTCGCTCCGATCATGCTGAACATATTTCCTAAATTAGAACTTGAGCCCATCTTGATGTATTTAAGAATATTGCCAAATGTCCTTCGCCCCTCGATTACTCCATCTCCCAGCACCATTAAATTCTTTTGCAGAAGAATAATATCAGCCGATTCTTTGGCGATATCCACAGCATTATCAACCGATATCCCCACATCGGCCGACTTTAAGGCAGGTGCATCATTTATACCATCTCCTAAGTATCCGACGGTATGATTGTTTCTATGCAGAGCCCGAATAATGCGCTCCTTTTGCAGGGGGGAAAGCCGCGAAAAAACATTCACGGATTTCACCATATTAGTTAGCTCTTCATCGCTTGCCTTTTCTACTTCTTCACCGGTTAATGTTTCTTTTACATCAAGACCGATCTCGCTGCATATCTTCTTGGTCACCAGTTCGTTATCGCCAGTTAAGACCTTAAAATCGATACCCAGTTTACTTAAAGTTTCAATAGCTTTTCTAGCTGTTGGCTTAGGCGGATCAAGAAATGCTACGTATCCTTTAAGAACCATTCCGTTTTCATCATCTTTCGAATAGACTTCTTTATGCTTATCGTAATCTTTGTAGGCAATAGCCAAAACTCTGAATCCTTCAGCGCTTAAATGCTTATATTCGAGCTCCAAATCTGTTAGCGTAATGGCGTTAAAATCAAAGAAATTTCCGTCCAATTCAAATTTCGAACACCGCTTAAATACTTCTTCCGGAGCGCCTTTGGTAATCAATCGATGCTTGCCATCCATTTCCACCACGACAGACATCATCTTCCGG
>JBGPSO010000128.1:0-5068 GCA_041490145.1 Atribacterota bacterium | reverse complement strand
ACTACATAATTGAGCAGCTAAAGTTTTATTATGGGAGATCACCAGGGTGGGTAATTGAACCTCTTGAATTACATTAGCCATAGTAAAAGTCTTCCCTGAACCAGTAACTCCAAGTAAAGTTTGATATTTATAATTATTATAAATACCTTCTATCAATTTTTTTATAGCTTGGGGTTGGTCTCCTTGAGGGGGATAATCAGACACTAAATCAAAATTCTGGGTCATTTACAACACCTTTTAAAAACTATAGGTTGAATTTAAAAATTAAAATCTTAATTTTTATTCTTAAATAATTATACACTTAAAATATAGTATATAGTTATTTAATTAACCAATTTACCGATTGACCAATTGACCAATTAATCAGTTTGCCAGTTAGCCGGTAAGTTGTGTAATATGTTAGGTGTAATAAGTAATCTGTTTTCGTAAATTCAGAACTGTAATCTTATTACTTAATGGACTTATTAACGTTCTCGTAAAATCTTCCTAATTAATCTAAAAATAAATCTACAATTTTAGAATTATCGACATCTACCAAACCTTTATTAGTTATTTTAAGATGAGGAGCTACTTCTAAAGATAAAAAGGCAATACTCATAAAAGGATTATCCATCGTAACCCCCAAACTCTTTGAAGTTTTATAAATGGAATCTAAATTTTCTTTCACTTCTAAGAGGGGTCTATCTGACATTAAACCAGCAATGGGCAAAGGTAGTGAATCTATTATTTTTTCATCTTTAGATATGGCTAATCCACCTCCCATCTTAGCAATAGCTGCCCCTACATTTAGCATATCTTTATCGTTAGTTCCTACAATTATAATATTATGGGAATCATGAGCAACTGATGAACCCAGTGCACCTTTTTTAAGTCCAATTCCCTTAACTAATCCCACACTTACTTTTTTTATAGCATGATGTCTCTCTATTACTGCAACTTTTAAAATATCCCGCTCAGTATCAGAAATTACCCAGTCATCTTCAACTTTAGGAAGGTCTATATTACTCTTAGTTATGATCTGACCTGGTATAACTTCTATAATTCTGCATTTGTTTCCTTTAACTCGAATCTTAAAATCTTTAGGGTAAAGCCATTTAATATTAACTGACCCCCTAATAGGGACTTCCAATGGTTTGGGGTTTAACTCTAATAATTTCCCATTTTTTGCTACTAATTTTCCATTATAAAAAACTTTTAGGATGTTAAAATCTTTAAAATTATCAAAAACAACTAAATTAGCGGTATAACCTGGAGCAATTGCTCCCAAGTTCCTTAATCTGAAATATTCGGTGGTATTAAGAGTAGCCATTCTTATAGCTGTAATCGGGTCAATACCATTTTTTATAGCAGTTTTTATTAAATAATTAATATGCCCTTCTTCTATTAAATCCTTGGGATGTCTATCATCACAACAAAAGAAACACCTTCTAGAATTATTTGAATTAAGAAGAGGTAAAAGATCTTTTAGATTCCGAGTAACAGAACCTTCTCTTAACATAATATACATACCTAATCTCAATTTTTCTTGAGCTTCTTTTACTGTAGTGCACTCATGATCAGATCTTATTTGAGCAGATATATAGGCACATAAATCTTTACCGGACAAATTAGGGGCATGACCATCAATACATTTATGGGAAAAGATTTTTATTTTATCTAAAACCTCAGGAATTTGATTTAAAACTCCGGAGAAATTCATCATCTCCCCTAATCCTAAAACCCATTTTTCATCTAAAAGAGGATATAAATCATTTACACTTATACTTGCTCCTGAAGTACCTAATGATGAAGCAGGAACACAAGAAGGTAGCATCATAAAAATATTTAAAGGGTTGTATTTACTGGATTCTAACATATACCGAATACCTTCTAAACCTAAAACATTGGCAATTTCATGAGGGTCTATAATTACTGAAGTCGTCCCTAAGGGAACTACTGTCTTCGCAAATTCCGAAATTTTTACCATTGAGCTTTCTAAGTGAATATGTCCATCAATAAATCCAGGAGATAAATAGCAATCAGAGATATCAATTTCCTTATCTGCACTATATCCTTCTCCTATACCTATAATCATATCTTTATAAATTGCTACATCATTAGGGTATATTTCTCCAGAAAAAACATTTATTATCTTTCCATTTTTTAATAATAAATCAGCTTTTTTATCACCTCGAGCAGCTTTTATAATTTTAGCAAGATTCATAATATTCACCCCTTCTTTTATCGTATAGCGTACAGCGTTTAGCGTATAGGTTTTTGTCGTTGCGAGGAACAAAGTGACGAAGCAATCCCAATATACAGCATAAAACCATATTGGTTAGTTGGTTACTTAGTTAGCTAGTTAGCTGGTTTAATACTAATACTATACGATATATGCTATTTAATATTTTTTCTTCTGACTCTTATCTTATTCACGAGATACGAGATACGAATTTATTCTGGCTCCTGGTTTCTTCCTTCTATTTTCTTAACTATCTAACCAGGTAACTAGCTAACTAAGTAACTAATTCTTAACGAGATACGAGATACAAGTTATTCTCTATACTAAAGATACAATCTCCTGCCAGATTGTTTCAACTTGTTCCTTCGTTTTATCCAACGAATTACTATTGTCTATCACGTAGTCAGCTATCTCAATTTTTTCTTTTAGGGGTATTTGAGATTTAATTTTCTGTAATGCTTCTTTTTCAGATAAATTATTTCTTTTTATTAATCTTTTAAGTTGTTCCTCTTCATCTAAATATACTACTATTATTTTATCCATTAATCTATCTATCTTAGTTTCATAGATTAAAGCAGCATCTATAATTAATATTTTTTTTTCTTCTTTACTATCATCTTTGGCCAAGCTTATTTCTTTTTTAATCAATTTTATTATTTCAGGATGAGTAATTTTATTTAGTTTTTTTAATAGATTTTGGTTTGCAAAGACTATTTTGCCTAATTTTTCCCTATTAATGGTCTGGTCTTTTTTTAAAATATCTTTCCCAAATATTTTAATTATTCTTTTCCAGGCAGCTCCCTGAGGTAAAATTACCTTATGACCAAGTTTATCAGCATCAACAATCTTAGCACCTAAATCTTTAAACATTCTAGCCACCGTACTTTTACCACTTACAATCCCACCGGTAAGCCCAATAATCAATGCCATGGTTCCTCCCTTATTTAGTTAGCTGGTTACTTAGTTACCTGGTTAACTGGTTTAATATTAATTCATTAACTAACTAACCAGGTAACCACTAACCAGCTAACTAACCTCTGCCCAATTATCACCAACTTTTAAATTAACTTTTAGAGGCACAGAAAGTTCTAAACTATGTTCCATAATATCTTTAGTAATGGATTTAACTTTTTCTAACTCTTGTTTATAAACCTCAAATATTAATTCATCGTGTATTTGAAGTAGTAGTTTACTTTTAAATCTTTCCCTTTTAAAAGATTCGCTTATTTTAATCATAGCTACTTTTATTAAATCAGCTGCACTTCCTTGAATGGGGGTATTAATGGCAATTCTTTCATTGAATTCACGAATATTTTTATCTTTACTGTTTATCTCTTCTAAATATCTTCTTCGCTTTAATATAGTTATTATATAACCCTTCTTTCTAGCCTCTTCTTTCTCTCTCTCAATATATCTTTTTACTCCTTGATATCTAAAAAAATAATTATAAATATATTTTTCAGCCTCTTCTCTTTCTATTCCTAAATTCTGCGCTAATCCGTAACTACTCATTCCATAAATAATTCCAAAATTAATCACCTTAGCCATTCTTCTCATCTGCTGGCTAATTATATTCTGGTCCAGGCCAAATATCTCCGCGGCAGTATGGACATGGATATCTTCATCATTTTTAAAAGCATTAATTAAACTTTCGTCCCCAGATAGATGGGCTAAAATACGCAATTCAACCTGAGAATAATCTGCAGATAATAACATAAACCCTTCCTCTGCAATAAAAGCCCTTCTAATTTCTCTACCCATTTCAGTTCTAATGGGAATATTTTGAAGGTTTGGTTCACTACTACTCAATCTTCCAGTAGAAGTAACAGTTTGATGAAAAGAGGTATGTATCCTCTTAGTTTGGTTATCTACTAAAAGAGGTAATTTATCGATATAGGTATTCTTTAATTTATCTAATTCTCTATGTTCTAAGATGAAAGATACAATTTTATGATGGGGAGCTAAAGTATTAAGTACCTCAGCATTGGTAGAATAACCAGTTTTTGTCTTCTTAATTATAGGTAGCTTTAATTTTTCAAAAAGTATTACACTCAACTGTTTAGGAGAATTAATATTAAATTCAGTTCCGGCTAAATTACAAATAGTTTCTTTTAACTCTTTTAACCGAAAATTCATTTTTTGGGACATTTCTTTTAAAAAATCAACATTAACTTTAAAACCATTAATTTCCATTTTTCCCAATATCTTCACTAAAGGCATTTCTATTTCTTTAAATAAAGAAATTAAATTTTTTTCTTTCATTTTTTCTTCTAAAATATATTTTAATCTTAAAATATTTCGAGCATCTTCACAAGTATCTTCTATACTCTGGACCTTCTTTTCCTGATTTTTTTTATCTTCATCTTTTAAATATTTTAAATATTCCCAGCATAAATTCCGTAAATTATACTTCTCCATGGAAGGATTTACCAAATATGCAGCAATCATAATATCGAAATTATTCCCCCTTAATCCTACCTTATATCTATGAAGCACTATAAAATCAAATTTAAGGTTATGGCTAATTTTAATAATCCTTTCATTTTCGTAAAATGGTCGTAACTGACTTAAAACTAATTCGGTAGAAAGACATTTTGTATTTTCCATTAAATTTAAAGGTACCAGTGGGAGGTAATAAATTTCATTATCTTTTAAGCTGAGGGCAATTCCTAAAATGTTTGATAAGATAGCATTATCTGAAGAATTTATTAAACAAAAGGAAAAATATTTATTTTCTTTAATTCTATTTGTTAACTCTGTTAATTTTCCTTCAGTATCAATCAAATTATAATTTAAACTAGTTTTTTCTTGATTAAATTGAGGAGCAAACTTTTTTAATAAATTTTT
>JBGPSO010000127.1:0-5074 GCA_041490145.1 Atribacterota bacterium | reverse complement strand
TTTAATTTTTTTACTAATGGATTATCTGCTATTGAAACATATGGATATATGATTTATATGATTTGTTCGATAAATAAACTAAATGATTTTAAAGTAATTACAAAAGATTTGTGGAAAATTAAATTAAAAGACAAAAGCAAAGAATGTACAGTTGAAAAATTAAAGACATTCTATCCAGAAGAAAATATAACTCAAGAGATAGAAAAATTAATCAATTCTGACGAATATCAAGTCTGGGTTAAAGTTAGAAATATACTAATGCATCGAGGAACACCTGGTAGAATAATTATGGTAAGCACAAGAAGGCCGAAGATAGAACGAAGTGATTTATGGTTTGAAGGAATAGAAATTAATAAGAAGACAACTAATTGTAGATTAAAATGGTTAGGATCAAATTTATTCAATTTAATTGAATTAACTGATGATTTTACTACAAATAAACTTATTTAAGTAGAAATAAATTAGCTTTTATTAAATATTAACTTGATTCGTCCAAATTTACTTTTTATAAATTGTAGTTTTATCTTATCCCATATTAGCACGCTTTCAGACACCAGCCCGGGGAGCCAGACAGGACTCGAACTTTTTAAGTTTACAGAGCATGCTTATACAAGCTCAATCATTCGGTCACTTTTTATAACTTTTCGTAAGGGGTCTAATACTCACTCAAGAGCCCTTTTATTTTATGACCCAATACGCAGGTACGCAGACATCATTTATTAAATCCTCATACTTTTACCCACATTCCTTACTCAGGATTTGCCTATATTGGCTTTGACGGTTATAATTACTTTAATACCTATTCAGCGAGGGGTTATAAATGATAGAAAGAATAATTAAGTATAAACATATTATTTGGGATTGGAACGGAACCTTGATAGATGATGTATGGCTGGTAGTGGAAATAATGAATAAGATGCTAAGAAAACGTAACCTGCCAAGGATAGATACAAAAAAATATAGAGAAATTTTTTGTTTTCCGGTAACAAGATATTATTTAAAACTTGGATTTGATTTTTCTAATGAATCATTTGAGGAACTTACGGTTGAGTTCACAACTGAATATTACCAGCGTTTCAATGAGTGTAAGTTATTTAGTGAAGCAGAAGAAGTATTAAAAAAAATAAGCGATATGGGGATATCTCAATCCATTTTATCTGCTTCAAAAGAAGATGTTCTTATAGAAAAGATTAAGTATTATGGTATTGATAAATATTTTTGTAAGATAATAGGTTTAGAAAATCACTATGCTGAAAGTAAAATTGAAAGAGGAAAAAAATGTATAGTTGAATTAAATTTAAATCCGCAAGAAGTTCTTTTAATAGGAGATACTATCCATGATTATGTAGTTTCAAAACAGATTGGCAGTGATTGTTTACTGATTGCCAATGGGCATCATAGTTATAAAAAGCTTACCAAGTTGGGGACTGAGGTTATCATTATCAGCAAGTTAAAAGAAATAAATCAAATTTGAGTGAAGAAATTGAGCTGAAGGTATAAACCATTAAAATATATTATAATAAATAAAAAGCAGCAAGGATTAGCTCACTAAAAATATACCTGGTATTGGTAGTCTGTCCTACTTAAAATATTAGGTAAGATAGGCAGGAGGCAGGGGATGAAGAATCCACATACACTCATTATTTTTTTGACCTTGATTATTATCTTTATAACTTCGGTCAGTAGGTTCAGTTTTGGTCAGGATAAATCAATAGAAGAACTATACTTTCAGGGTGTTGATTTATTAGAAAATAAAAAACAATACGAAGAAGCACTTAATTATTTTCAGCAGATTATCGAATTAGAACCAGGTTATGCAGATGCCTATTTCCAGATGGGGAAAATATTTGGAACTACTAAGCAATTCGAAAAAGCAATAACCTACTATAAAAATGCTATCAACTTAAAACCCGATTATAGTTCAGCTTATTACGAATTAGGGCTTGTTTATATGGAACTTCAAAAAAGGGAGGAAGCATTGGAGGCCTTTAAACAGGCCATTCGAAGTAATCCGGATTCTGCTGACGAAATTTACTACACCATGGGAATGATTTACCGAAAAATGAAAAATTATGAGGACGCTGCCATCGAAAGTTTCAAAAAAACCACCCAGAGAAATCCCCAACATGCTGATGCTTTTTTCTATTTAGGATGGCTCTATAATGAAAAAGGGAATTATGAGAAAGTGATAGAGGCTTAAAAAAATAAGGGCATAAAAATCTTCTTCAATATCTATAATTCGGCAAAAGGCTTGGATAAGGGATCATTTCTCACCTTGCATCTAACTTTTTGTATCTCTAATGTGATAGTTAGAAGGATAAACTGTAAGTGATACTCTTTTTTATATTTTTAGAAATTCCTCGGTCTTTAAAACATGGGCATAACCTGCGGAAAGGGTTTGTGCCGAGGCAAGTTTAATCTGCTCTTGATTTAGTTTACCTAGGTCCGGCGTTCCGGTTGCGTCTATAATAAAATCAACATAATAGTCTCGGTCATGGGCGTCTCGAGCGGTAGATTCACAGCAAAAGTTAGTCATGAACCCCACAATAACCACCTGATTAATATTTAATTTATTTAAAATATTAGCTAAATTTGTGTTAAAGAATGCGTTATATCTATTTTTAATTATTTCCGGTGCACCCTTAATTATTATTAGATCATCTATATATTCTGTTTCTAATGATCCTTTTCTAAATCCGATTTTTCTTGTTTTTCCGCTAAAACTAAAATCATACATTCTACCGGCATCAGAGCCATCAGGATTATGTAGATGTTTGATATAAATTATGGGTAGGTTTTTATTTTCAAAATATTTAATTATTTTATTAATATTTTTAATTGTATTTTCAATATTAGCTACTTTTAATCTGGAATTGGTTAAAGAATAAACCTTTTGAGCATCTATTACTAATAGAGCACTACTTTTAATCATTTTTTCCCCCTGATATAATAAGACGATAATTGCTTAATTTGTATTTAAATTATATTACAAAGAAAAATAATAATCCATAAGGGAGATAGTTAAAATTTTGAATATAAACCGTGGCCAAACAACGAGAATTAAAGTATGAGCAAGAACCATCCCTGGACAGATTTTTTTATAAAAAAGAAGGATATTTAAAGTATAAGTAGCATTATGGATCTTCTATTTGTGTACGCACTATATAATTCAGTTAGTTTTCTCTTGAAAGGAGATAAAATTTATACTATAATGAAACCGATATCAGGCTTAAAACCGAACTTGTGGAGAGGGGTTCAGTAAGCAGATGGGAGGTTTAAAGATGAAAAAAGGTGGCATTTTAAATCCTCAACTTAATCGAATTATCTCCGAAATGGGGCATGGTGATATGTTAATTATCGCTGATGCGGGATTGCCTATCCCCAGGGAGGTAGAAAGAATAGATTTAGCTTTGAAGTGCGGAACTCCTTCCTTTAAGGAAGTCTTGCAAGCAGTCTTTTCCGAATTACAGATCGAAGAGGCCTATGTAGCTAAAGAAATTAAAGAAAAAAATCCTCAAACCTTAAATCTGATTTCCTCAATAATAGAGGAAGTTAAGTTTATTTCCCATAAAGAGTTAAAAGAATTATCAAAACAAGCCAGAGCAATTATCAGGACCGGGGAGTGCAGCCCCTATGCTAATATTATTTTAATTTCGGGAGTGCTATTTTGAATAATTTAGCTTTAGAATTTATTAATATTTCCAAAAGTTTTCCCGGAGTACAAGCTTTGAAAGAAGTAAGTATTCAGATTAAAAAAGCTAAGGTTCATGCTATTGTGGGAGAAAATGGGGCTGGTAAATCAACCTTGATGAAAATAGCCGTAGGAGAATTGCTCCGTGATGCTGGGACTATCAAAGTATTTGGTCAAGAAGCCCAAATTAGCTCTCCTTCTGATGGCTATCACTATGGGATAAGTTTAATTCATCAAGAATTTAGTTTAGTTCCCAGTTTAGATATAGCTCAAAATATTTTCTTAGGTCGGGAATTAACTAAAGGGTATTTATCCTTTATGGATAATCACCAGATGTATAAACGCACTGAAAAGATTTTAGATTCTCTGAAGATGTTTCATTTAGATCCTCACTTAAAGATAAAGGACTTAACTGTAGCCCAGAAACAGGTGGTTGAAATAGCTAAAGCCCTATCTTTAAATTCCAAAATAATTATTATGGATGAACCCAGTGCAGCTTTAACCTTAGAAGAAACCCGCCGTCTTTTTGAATTAATTCGGGAACTAAAAGAAAAGGGGGTTACCATACTTTTTATCTCTCACCGTATAGAAGAGATATTCGAAGTAGCCGATGAAGTAAGCATATTACGTGATGGGGAATTAATCTTAACTAAATCGGTAGCTCAAATTGATCGAAATCAGGTTATCAGTAATATGGTCGGACGATCCTTAGAGTTTTTCTTTCCTTCCAAAGTCGAACAGAAAAAAGAGGCTAAGATAATCTTAGAAGTAAAAAATATCAGCAAAGAGCGGCAATTCTCGAATGTTTCTTTTCAGCTTAAAGAGGGAGAGATTATTGGTTTGGCCGGACTGGTAGGTTCTGGTCGTTCCGAAGTAGCTTTGGCCATCTTTGGATTAAATCATTTAGATGCTGGAGAAATATATTTACAGGGGGAAAAAGTAAACATAAACTCACCTTTTGAGGCCATAAAACAAGGTCTGGCTTTACTACCAGAAGATCGAAGGGAGCTGGGATTGATTATTGTCAGGAGTGTATTAGAAAATCTTTCTCTTCCGGCGCTTTATTGGGATATTGCCAGGAGATATTTTATTGACCTGAAGAGAGAACTAACTATAGGCCGAAAAATCCAGAAGGAATTATCTATTCGTTTTGCCTCCTTTTCCCAGAAAGTAGAGTCTTTAAGTGGAGGCAATCAGCAGAAAGTAGTAGTTGGTAAATGGCTAATTACTAAGCCTAAGATTTTAATTATGGACGAGCCTACTCGAGGGATAGATGTAGGAGCTAAAATAGAAATTTATAATATCATTAATACCCTGGCCCAAAGAGGAATAGGGATAATCTTTATCTCTTCCGAGTTCACCGAGATATTAGGCGTTGCTCAT
>JBGPSO010000126.1:0-5105 GCA_041490145.1 Atribacterota bacterium | reverse complement strand
TTCAAAGCTTCTTCTACCACCAGCTCTGCTTTTTGATAATCTCTCAAGTAATGTTCATAATATTTGGCCAATTCTTCCTAAGGAGAATAGACAAACCCATAGCTTCTTTCTATTATCTCGTTCCACATTTCTTCTGCTTCTTCCCATTTCCCCTGCCTTTTATAGGCAAAAGAACCTAACTTTAATGCTTCTAAAACCTCTTCCTCTGATAAATTGTGTTTTAAAGCTTCAGCATAATATAAAGTACTCTGGTCATATTTCTTTTCATCATCAAATATCTTACCCACGCTAAAAATATCCATCCCATATTCAGCATTTTCTAAAGGATCTTCTACCAGAAAACACATTTTACTAACTAATGCCACTAAAGAGAGAATATCTTGTAAATTATGCTCAAAGACTTGTTTCATTGTTCGAGCATCTCTAGTCTTTAAATATCTAAAATAGATCTCGGGGATAAGATATCCCGGTACATCATCAGTTCTACTAACCTTCAATATATCTCTTTCTACCGTAGAGAGGGAACAACTCTCTAATCTTCTCTTCCATAAACGGCGAGCGGGGTAAAGAAGATCAAAATGATAAGGGTCTTCTAAATTTATCTTCATTCCAGACATAATATAACGGCTTTCCATTAAAGGAAGATCAAAGGTTTTGCCATTATAAGTAACTACAGCTTTAAACTTGCCCAGTAAATCATTTACCGCTGATAGTAGTGCTCGTTCTTCATTATAATCCCGCATAAAATATTGTCGAACACAAAATTGGTCCTCTTCAAAATATCCTACTCCTATAAGAAAGATGTAAGTTCCTGTTCCTCCTGCCAACCCGGTAGTCTCAGTATCCAAAAAGATAGTCTTATTAATATCTATCTCTTTTAATTTAGCATCCCTCGCCAAACTAGAAATAGTCTGGGTAGAAGATTGAAAAATTTGAAAAAGCTTAATTTCTCCACATTTATAATCTTGAGGAAAATAATTTTCCCGGACAAAACTGGACCCGAAAGGGGTAGAAATAAATCTTCCCGACATAACTTCTTCTATTTTTACTTCTTTTTTTACTATCTTTATGCTTTTCTCTTTTGGTAATTGACTAATTTCATTTAAATTCCTTTTTAATTGAGCGATCTTTTCCAGCCGTTCCTGTAGATCCATAATCAGTTTAAAGCCTCCTTTAAAACTAAAAGAGCACTCTCTTTACCCTTTATTCCCACCTCATCAATAGGACCCACACAAGAGGGACAACCATTTTCACATCCACAACCAACAATTAATTCTTGAGCGGCCTGAAGTAAAGTCCTGCGCAATTCAAACATCTTCTCACTAAATCCTACTCCTCCAGGATAGTTATCATAGATATAAATGGTTGGTTTGCCCGTAAAAGGGGAACAAACTTCTGTAACTGCCCTTATATCTTGAGGATCACACATAACATATAAAGGGATAACATTAATAAGTACATTGGCTAAAGCCAGAAGTCCACTACTTAGATTAAAATAAATTCCCTCATTTTCCTGACGCCTAAATAGTTCATTAATATCTTTAATAATTAAGGAAAGCCAGTAGGCAGTAGTGTGCATTTCTTCTGGTGGTAAAGATATTTCACCAAAACCGATATTTTCATGAGTATAAAACTTTATCTTTTTATATCGAGTAGACCTAGTAGTAATAGCCACTTCCCCATAAGCATGTTCCATATCTAATTCTTCACTCTTCTCAAATATATCTAAAACTTTTATATTGGTTTCCGTCTGAGCATCAGTATAATAATTAACCCTAACCTTCTCTGCATAGGCTTTCTGGCTTGGATAATCTAACTTATTTATGGCATATTGTTCGCCTTCATGAAGGTAAATAGCCCCTTCGTATATAAGAGTAGGTACACTTGCTCGATCTACTTCTCCGATAACCTGTTCTTGCTGATTGGTAGTATCTATAATGACAAAATTATCCATCGAGGTACTGCGTAAGCTTATCTCATCAGTAGGATAAACCTCGCTCATCCAATACCATTTCTGCTCTACATAATGAAGTACGCCTTCCTTCTCTAAATACTTCAAAATATCCTGGAGCTTTTTGGTTCCAAAATTTTCCCCTTCTTCGAAGGGCAATTCAAAAGAAGCGCACCGAATATGACTAACTAAAATACTTAAATTATTTGGGTCAATAACTGCACTCTCTGGTGATTCTCCAAAGAAATAATCAGGATGATTTATCACAAACTGGTCTAAGGGATTACTGGAAGCAACTAAAATAGCTATGGAGGTATTAGAGCGGCGCCCAGCTCTTCCGGCCTGTTGCCAGGTACTGGAAATAGTCCCGGGATATCCAGCCATAAAACAGACATCAAGCTGACCGATATCTATGCCTAATTCTAAAGCATTGGTGCTTACCACTCCTTTGATATCCCCATCTTTTAAACCCTTTTCTATTTCACGCCTTAAATTAGGCAAATATCCCCCTCTATAACCTCTTATAATATCTTTAGGTCTTCCGGTTTTTTCTAAAAATTCCTTTAAATAACTGGTCAAAACCTCCGTAGTTAGACGACTTCGAGCAAAGATAATGATTTGAAGATCATAATTTAAAAAATAAGCGACAAAACGGGCTACTTCCTTAATTAAACTTTTCCTAATTCCTAATTCTTTATTAATTACCGGAGGATTATAAAATAAAAAATGTTTCTCTCCCTGAGGAGCACCATTATTATTAACTAAAACAAAATCTTCTCCTACAATTTTCTGAGAAAGCTCCCGAGGATTAGCTATCGTTGCTGAACAACAAATAAACTGAGGACTCGAACCATAAAAGCGACAAATTCTCTTTAATCTTCTTATCACATTAGCTAAGTGGCTTCCAAATACCCCCCGATAAATATGAATTTCATCGATTACTACATATTTTAAATTTCGGAATAGTTCCAACCATTTAGTATGATGAGGTAATATCCCTAAATGTAACATATCTGGATTAGTTACCACAATATGACCTTGCTTGCGGATAGCCTGCCGAGCAGAAGAAGGAGTATCTCCATCATAAGTATAAGTCTTAATCCCTTCATCTAAGGCAGAAATTAATTTATATAACTCACTTAACTGGTCCTGGGACAAAGCTTTAGTGGGAAATAAATAAAGTGCTCGACTATTTTCATCTTTTAAAATAGAATCCAAGACCGGCAGATTATAACAAAGAGTTTTACCGGAAGCGGCAGGTGTCACCACTACCACATTATTCTTGTTCCTGATCAATTCTAAGGCAGAAGCCTGGTGAGAATAAAGTTTGGTAATGCCTTTCTCTCTCAAAATATGTACTAATTTATCCTCTATCCATTCAGGAAAATCTTCATAAACCCCTGACTTAGCAGGAATATGTTTCCAAACAGTAAGACAAGAACTTACTCTATTATACTTCTTTAATTCATTTAAGATTTTTTCTACTGGCATATATTAAAACCTCGTGACAGGGGACGGTCCCCTGTCACGATTAAACTCTTTACAAGATTAATATTTTTCATATCATCTCCTGGTCCAAACTTAGGGGTTTCTAAAATAAAAGGTAAACTTTTTAAATATTTATGGTTTACTATAATTTTAAAACCTTCCAGCCCAATATATCCTTCACCAATATGCATATGCCGGTCTTTTTGTGAACCCAAAGGATATTTTGAATCATTAGTATGTATAACCTTTAACCGCTCTAAGCCTAAATTTTTATCCAGATTTCCTATCGTCTTTTCCACTCCTTCTCTATTAGAAAGGTCATATCCTGCTGCAAAGGCATGACAGGTATCGAAACATATTCCTATTCTCTTTCTATCTTTCGCCCCTTCCATCATCCTCTTTAACTGCCCCAAAGTATAACCCAAATGTGTGCCCGAACCAGCAGTATTCTCTAATAATATCATCGTCTTTAAATTTAAATCTGCACTCTTCTCCAAAATAATATTAAGGGCTCTAATTACTCTTTGAATTCCATACTCTTCTCCCCTACCCCTATGAGCCCCAGGATGGGTAATTAAATAAGGGGCAGCTAACAAAAGATCAGCCCTCTTCATCTCTTCAACGAAAGAATTAATTGATTTGAAATAAAGTTCATCGGAAGGGGAGGCTAAATTAATCAAATAGGAGGTATGGATAAAAACTGGATTGATATTAATGCTGGAGTTCTTTAAATTTCCTTTAAATCTCTTAACTTCTTCTTGATCTAATATCTTCTCCTGCCAGGTAGCAGCATTCTTAGAAAATATCTGCATAGTATTACAACCTAATTCTTCTGCTCGAATAACTGAATTATCTATCCCCCCGGCAATAGAAACATGACATCCAATCTTCAAAAGTTACTCCCTTTTCTTCAATATACCTCTCAGCTCAAGTCCACAATTGTAGACCCCTTCTTATTATTTTAACTGATAAATTTTATAATGTCCTGCTGGTTGTAGCATTAGCCAGATTTCATTAAAAATATTATTAGTAGCTTTTTTACCTTGTTTAATATAATATTCCACTGCTTCCTTTTTAGTCAAACCTATTCCTTCTTCCACCACTAAAAATAATTTACCCTGGCAATTATATTTTCTATTGCTTTTATTATTTATCCGTTCATTCAAAGAATCGCAAAACATCTGATTCGCTTCGGTTAAATAATCTTTTTTATCTTTATGTTTACGATCATAATTTTTATCCTTCTCCCGTTTCTTCATTAATTGAACTAACCCCCAAGCAGCTTTTGCTTCTTCTTTGTTATAATAAACCTGAGTAAGTTCAAGATTTAAATTATCTGTACAAATACAAGAGGGTTCTCCTTGGATAGGATCACCTAATCTAACAAAATGAAAATCCTTTTTATTTTTTTTATTATATTCTTTTAAAAAAGTTTTATAAATCTCTTTTTCTGAAATTTTATACTCTGTCTCTGTTACAAATTTATTTTCTTTTACTGACTTATTAGGAAACATTTTCTATTATTCCTCCAAATAATATAAAATATTTAAATTTTTTATTTCTTAATTTCATATCTCCCCTCCCGCCTCTATTTTGTTTTTCAATAACGAAAATAAAAAAACTGGTATAATAAAAAGGTGAATGAAATTTAATAAAGTTTTATTTT
>JBGPSO010000125.1:0-5116 GCA_041490145.1 Atribacterota bacterium | reverse complement strand
TACCATCTTCTATTACCTTATAAGTAATAAACTTATTATCTATTTTAACTTTATCTATGGCCCCTTCCGCGGCTCTCATTCCTGAACTAATGCGAGACCCTTCAAAAGCCGGTCCCGCAGCCGCTGAACAAGCCCATAATTTTCCCTCTGAACCTAAAACTACTTCTCCGTTAGTCCCTAAATCTACCAAAAGAACAGCTTTATCCTCCCTCCACATAGAAGTAGATAAGATCCCGGCTAAAATATCCGCTCCTACAAAAGCAGAAATATTAGGAAGCATATAAATATTAGCAGCTGGATTAAGTGATAATCCAGGAATATCTTTTGCCTTCAGGCTAAGGTTTTCCTTTATAACTGGGATATAAGGCGAAGATGCTAAATTAATAGGATTAAGACCTAAAAAGAGATGGTGCATACAAGTATTACCAACGATTACAGTTTCGTAAATATTGCTTTTATCTATTTCCGCCTTCTGAGTAGTCTCTCTGATTATTTCATTTAAAGTAATTACTATTTCTTTTTGTAATTTCTCCAAATCGTCCTTATGTTGTTGGGCAAATCCAATTCTGGAAATAACATCATCACCATGAATAACCTGGGGATTAGTCTTGGCTACAGCAGAAAGCTCTTCACCGCTTCCCAAATCAATTAAATATCCCACTACTGTAGTCGTCCCAATATCAAAGGCAATACCATAACTCTTTTTCGCAGTATTACCGCTTTCTAGATCAATAATTTCGTCATTACAGATAGTAACTGTTATTTTAAAATCGGATTTTCTAATTAAAATAGGAATCTTTTTTAATATCTGTAGAGATATTTTTAAATTAGAAATATTTTCTATCTTTTTCAAAGATAGTCCATCTTTAATTCTTTCCCAATCTGACCTCTGGTCATCCAAAGAAGGTTTTTCCAAATTTAAAAATACTTTCTTTAAATTAGACTCAAGAGAAAAATTATTTTTGGTACGATGAATATCTCCCTTTGAATTAGAAGAAAATACTCTTTTAAAATCTAATCTAATTTCTGAAGGTACCTCTATTATACTATCCTGAAAAAGTTTAGCTTGACAGGCCAACCTAAAACCTTTTTTTATTTCTTCTTCTGATAAAAGATTTTTTTCTATAAGAGTGGCCGTAGAGATTCCTTTTTTTATTAATATCTTACACTTACCACAAGTTCCCTTCCCACCACAGGGAGTATCAATATTTATCCCCGCCCTTTCCAGTGCTTCCAAGGCATTGGTTCCTTTGTTTACTTCAATATCTTTTTTATCAGGTAAAAAAGTTATTTTTAGCATTTTGTCGTTCACCTATTATTAAACTCCCCAAGTTAATTAATTTTTCCCCGTGCAGCTTTCATAAAAGCTTCAATATTTTTTAAAGGAGTATTTACAGGAATATCGCAACCCGAACTTAAAACAAAATTATCAACATCTTCCATGCTTTCTTTCAAATATCTTGTAGCTTCTGCTTTAAACAATATTTTCCCCAAAATCTCATTTAATATGTCAAGGGACGGTTCTTTGTCACACTCTACCTTTTGCTATTATCCTCCGATTAATACCTAAAAAATTAAATATTTTTCTAATAGATAAACTAGATTATTTTTCTAAAAAAAATCTAAAATTATTCTTAAATTGTAATTATAAAATATGTGTCAAAGAACCGTCCCCTGACACATTATCTATTTTTCAATCTCTTTAATAATTTATCCAGAGGAAGGGTATTGATAACCTCCTTTTCTTCTAACCATCCTCTACGGGCTACGGCTACTCCTAAATCCATAAAGGTTAATCCCTCAATACTATGTGCATCGGTCTCAATAGCCAATTGAACTCCTTTTTCTTTAGCCATCCGGCAATATATATCATTTAAATCGAGTCGTTCCGGATAGGAATTTATCTCCAAAATAGTCCCGGTCTTTGCCGCCACCTCCATCATCTCATTAATATCTACCTGATATGATTCACGATATCCAATTAAACGTCCGGTAGGATGAGCGATAATATTTACAAACCTGTTCTGCATAGCTTTGATAATTCTCTCGGTAATAATTTTACTCTCCTGCTTAAAACCAGAATGAATAGCCGCTATTACCACATCTAATTTACTTAATATTTCATCAGAAAAATCCAAACTGCCATCTGATTTAATATCTACTTCAACCCCGCTTAAAATGGTAAAATCTTTTAATTCTTGATTTAATTTTTGAATTTCTTCCACTTGCTCTCTAAGTCTTTCCTCGATTAATCCCCCGGCAAATTTAAGTGATTGCGAATGATCAGTAATGGCAATATATTTATAACCTATCTTCTGGGCTGCTTCTGCCATCTGTCTAATAGTATGGGCCCCATCACTCCATTTAGTATGAAGATGCAAATCTCCTTTAATCTGAGAATATTCTATCAGTTGAGGCAATTTATTTTCCTGTGCCGCTTCAATTTCTCCTCTATCCTCTCGCAACTCTGGAGGAATAAAGGGTAAATTTAAAGCTTGGTAAACTTCTTCTTCTTTTTCTCCGGCAATTCTATTACCGGATTCCACTTCAAATACTCCATACTCATTTATTTTCAAATTTCTTTTTAAAGCCAATTCTCTCAATTTGATATTATGAGCTTTGGAGCCGGTAAAATATTGAAGAGCTGCTCCAAAACTTATTGGCTCCACTACTCTTACATCTATATGAAGGTAATCATTAGTAATAATGCTTGATTTGGTAGGTCCTTCCGCTAAAATTTCTCTGACTTGAGGAAGAGAAATAAATGTTCTCATTATCTTCTCGGGATTCTGGGAGGTCACCAGAATATCAATATCACCAATCGTTTCTTTCTTTCGCCTTAAGCTCCCGGCAAAGCTTATTTTATTCGTCTCTTTCAACTGGCTCAAACTTTCTACCATCTCTTCGGCCAAAGGTAAAGCCCGACCTAAGAGAAATCTTTCTTTTCGCCTTTTATATAATTCTATTCCTCTTAAAATATTAGTTTCGGATTTCTCACCCATCCCTGGTAAATCTTTAATCTGATGTTCTCTAACTGCTTTTTCTAATTTATCTATATTATCTATTTCTAACTGCTCATATAGAAGCTTAGCTGTCTTAGGTCCTACTTCCGGAATATCCAAAAGTTCGATTACCCCAGTTGGTATAGTCTCTTTTAATTTTTCATAATATTCAAGCTTACCAGTAGTTAAAAATTCCTCGATTTTTTTGGCAATGCCTGTACCAACTCCAGGAATATTGCTCACTCCTCCCTGCTGGTAAATTGTTTCTATATCAATAGGTAAGTTCTCTAAAACTAAAGTTATCTTTTCATAAGCCCTAATCTTAAAGGGGTTTTCTCCTTTGATCTTTAAAATTTTGGCAATTTGCTCAAATATCCGAGATAATTCTAAATTTTTCAATTTGCTTATCCTTTTCTAAAATAATAAAATACTTTTTAAATTAATCTAATAACCTTTTTTCACCACGGATTGCTTGAAGCTCAGCAATATTTTGAGATACCTCTAAACAGCCGAGATATTTCTTCTCTTTATCCTTTAAAGCATAATATTCAATCAAAACTTTCTGCTTTTCCTGATGAGGACCAAGGGGAAGATCAATCCAGAAACGAGCTTTCTCTCTTTTCCCTTCTTTCATTTCTTTTAATATTTTCTCTACTTTAGCTAAACTCTTTTTTGGATGACAGTCAGCTACTTCTCTGCCTAAGACACTTTCTGGTCTTTTAAATATTCTGGTAGTAGGTTTATTCCAAGCTAAAACTCTATCCGTAGCATCTACTACCGAAAATTCAACCGGGATAGTTTCTAAAACTGCTTCTAATACCTCTTGAGGTAATTTACCAATCATTTCTTTTCCTCCTATAAATTTTTATAATTATAACTATATTTTTTCTTACTTATTTTAATCTTTTTTCCCCCTTACCTCCCAGCCAAATCATATAAAAAGCATAAACCGCACTGATAATGGCAGCCAGAATAGAGGTAATTGAAAAGTACACCTACCGCTAGGGGTTTAACCAAGCTCTGCCAGTTTAAAATTTGCTGAGTAGGAATTTGGACAGTGGATCTTCCGAAGGACAAATCTCTATCCTTGACCAAATAATTTATCTTTTAATAATTATCCAAGTGATTAAATTCGGCATTTTCAATCCAAGTCTCCGGTCGGGAAACAAATTCCACTATATTTTCTAATAAAAACAAATGCTTTTTTTCTTCTTCGGCTAACTTTATCAATATTTTTTTCTGTAATTCGATTTCTACCTTATCACTCATTTCTTTATAATGCTTATAACTCTTTTCTTCAAATTCCTGGGCTTTACGGTAGAAGTCTACCTGGGCTAAATCAAACTTAAATACTATCTCTTTCCCTTTAATCTTCATAAAGATATTCTTAGACTTCTTTAATAGATCTGTTTCGGCTAATTCTGGACTGGCCTCACCTTTCATCATCTGTTCGATAATCTTATAATGTTTAACTTCTTCCTCGGCTAACATTTTTAAAATATTTTGGAGTCCTATATTCTCTGTTTTCTGAGCCAGTTCATGATAATAATTTTCACTATCTTTTTCCAGCTGCAGAGCATATTGATAAATATTCATTGAATTCCTCCTTTTCTGATCTTTACCTTTCAAAAAACCAGTGCTGGTTAAAATCTATTCTATCTCATTATAAAAATATAAAAAAGAATGTCGAATTATCGAGCTAATCCAACAGTTCTCATGTTCTTTTATAACTTCTCTAACTTCTCCAGTAACCAGACTTTTATTTTATTAATGATTACCCTTTGATTTAAAGGTTATCTAATGATTGAGCTTTTACAATTACTTCTATATTTATTATTATTCTACATAACTATTAAAATCCCTCTTTTTGACCTAAAACTTATAACTATAGCTAATTTATAGTAAAGATAATCCTTATCTTATAAGACTTTTAAGAGCAGAATGCGAAAAAACGTTCTTTTTTGCATTATTTTAAGTCGAGCTATGGTTTTACCCCTCAAAAATAGCTTTTTTTAGCTAAATTTTCACCCCTCCAAAATTTGAAAGTGGCTATTTATAAGGGTTTCGTGATTTTGGGGAGGTAAAAATAGGCTAAAAACAGGGGTCGTAACTGC
>JBGPSO010000124.1:0-5139 GCA_041490145.1 Atribacterota bacterium | reverse complement strand
GGAAAGACATTAGGAGGCAGAAGACAATTAGAAATAGGCTCTTCTCCTCGTGATTACTTACGAACATTACAGACGCAAGCTTATCAAGGAGAAACAGGAAAAACACTTGAAGATTTTATTGCAAAATTTCTTATCCACCTCGAAACAACCAATGAGGTAAGTAATGGCAGGTATGATAACAATTCCTTATGGTGTCTTGGTCAATATGTAAAATATGTAAAACATATAAAAAGTGACCTTGTGCCGACTGGGTGGTGGCATCGAGACTTTGGGCGGGCTCGCTTGGATGCGCACCGTCCAGGCAATAGGCTTTGCACTAGGAGTTGGGGTGGTTCCTCCACGGTGAGACTTCTTAAGCCTTAATCTTCATCTTTTTTACATAATAATTTGCCGCCAAAGCGTTGGGCGTTAATATTGAGGATTTAATAAAATGAATAAAATTTTAAATATTCCGCATCGTGTTTGTAAATCAACCTGTTTTAGTAATGGTCTTGAGGATATTTTGGAATGGAAAGGTAAAAAATATATAAACTATTTACTCCCCGTTCTTGGTGGTATGGGCGAGTTTACGTATCTTAAATTTAAAAATGCTAATCCGCCGCATATGGTTTATTGGGGAGCAAATACTAAATACTTATTGAAAGACTTAGAAAAAATTATTGACTTTAAGGAGATACTTAGCGAAAACAAAACCTTTAAAAATACTTTTACTAAAGTTAAAGAATTTATTGGTAATAATCAACCCGTAGTGGCTGGTGCGCTTGATATGTATTACCTTCATTATTATCCTGAAATATACCACAAAAAGCATATCCCAATTCATTATATTTTAGTAGTAGGATATGATGATGATAAACAAGAGGTTTATGCTCAGGATTGTGGCTGCGAGGGTGTTCAAAAAATTTCTTATAGTGAATTTGAAAAAGCTATAAATGTTAATGTTCCTGCTATGAGTAAGAAAAATACTATTAGAACATTTATTTTGTCTCGGAATCTTACCTCTGAATTAGAAATTGCTCAAAATGGTTTAAGTTTCAGAGCCGAAAAAATGCTTAAACCTTCCGTTAAACTTTTTGGCATACCGGCTATGAAAAAATTCGCCAAAGAAATATTTGACTGGAAAGATAAAGAATCCTTTGAACACCTTGTTATTTATGCAACCACACCACCGGAATTACCAAAAACTTTTGAAAAAAGCAACGGGATGAGATTTTGGAAATCACAAGTTTTGAAAAAACTGGGGAAAAAATACAAAATTGATAAATTTCTAAAAGTTTCTGAGATGTTTCAAGAATCGGGGAAATTAATTATCGATATTTGCAAAGCGGCGATGAAGCAAGATAGAAAGAAAATTTCCAATATTATTTTGAGAGTTGCTGATATTGAAGAAGAAGCTTATAAAATTTTAAAATAATCAATTATTATTTGTGGCCAAAGAAAGACTTGAAATCATACAACCTGCCTGCCGGCAGGCAGGTCCGAAAAGAGGATATAGGTTATGAGTACGGAAATATACTATTTTTCAGGCACCGGGAATTCATTAGTTACGGCAAGGAATATCGCGGGAAAAACGAATGGGAAACTGATCTCCATACCTTCTGTGATGGATAAAGAAAGCATAAAAACCGATGCAGAGGTGATCGGGATCGTATTCCCGGTTTATTATGCAACTAATGACTGCGGTATTCCGCTGATCATCGGGAGATTTATCAGGAAATTGGAAAACATCGATTCAAAGTACATATTTGCAGTCTGCACCTCTGGATACATGCCGGGTGAGACCATTGAAAATTTGAGTAAACTTATTAAGTCTCGCGGTGCTAAACTGGCCGCAGGATTTACGGTAACGATGAGTAACAAAATTCTTACTAAAGAAAAACAGTATAAGATGTTCAATAACTGGAAGAAAAAGCTTGAAATCATTTATGAGAATGTTCATATCCGAAAAAAAGGTAAATTTGAAACACGCGGTATACTGGTCAAATTACTTTTTGCTCCACTTCTTCTAATTATAAAGCCTGTATTTTTAGGTAGATATAAAAGGCTTTCCAATTCGTCTCATCTACCCTTTAATGAACTCATACCTTTAGCGGACAGAAGCTTCCAATATAACGAAAAATGCAATGGCTGCGGAATCTGTACCAGAGTTTGTCCGGTAAATAATATTAAAATGGTTGAAAACAGACCTGTTTGGCAACATCACTGCGAGAATTGCTTCGCCTGTTATGGATGGTGCCCGGAAGAGGCAATCCATGGTGATATAGTATCCTACAATGAAAGGTATCACCATCCCGAGGTGAAGATTTCAGATATATTGCGGAAGAATTAATCTATGCCTATAATATTGTTAAATGTCAGCTCGAAAATAATTTTAAGCCAAAAGCGGACTTCCCTCAATTTTAACTGGGCTGAATGGCAAAAATTGAAAGTAATGTAATCAAAAAATCATCTGCGCTGGTTATGGCAAAAATTGCCAATGCATTAGGAGTAAATATTGAGGAGTTAATAAAATAAATAGTATGCCTAAAAAAATAATAATCATTGGTTCTGGAATATCAGGTTTAAGTGCTGGATGCTATTTGCAAATGAATGGTTATGATACCGAGATATTTGAATTACATAACATTTCAGGAGGTTTATGTACTGCCTGGAAAAGAAAAGGTTATACTTTTGACGGATGCATACATTCAATAGGCGGGCTAAATCCAAGATTTAAGCTATATCATTATTGGAATGAATTGATTGATATAAATCAGCTGAAATTTTATTATCATGATGCTCTTGGTGTAGTTGAAGATGAAAACGGAAAAATAGCCACTATGTTTACTGATCCAGATAAACTAGAAAAGGAATTGATATCTATAGCTCCAGAAGATAGAGGTTTTATTCGCTCTCTTGTCAAAGGAATAAAAAAATTAGCAAATTTCGATTTGATGCCATCGAAACCTCTGGAGTTATGGAATCCTCTTGATTATTATTTAAATCAATTTAAAGTTGCCCCTGTATTGTATTACTTAATGAAATGGAGTAAATCCGTTGAAGAAATGACCAAAAAATGTAAGAGTGAAAAATTGAAACACGCTTTAAATATGGATTTTTTCTCTCGCTATCCTGCCCTTTTCCTTCTTATAAGTTTGGGTAATCTCCATAATAAAAATTCTGGATATCCAATCGGTGGTTCGCTTCCATTTGCTCGTTTACTGGAAAAAAAATATTTAGGATTAGGTGGGAAGATTCACTATAAATCAAAAGTAATCAAAATTAATACAAAAGATAATCAAGCTGTAGGGATTATCCTAGAAAATGGAGAGATCCATAATGATGCTGATTTAGTTATCTCTGCCGCAGACGGTCATTACACGATTTTTAAAATGTTAGAGGGAAAATATATTGATAAGAAAGTAAAGAAATTGTATGATGAACATCCCAGATGGCCTTCCATGGTGCTTGTTTCGCTGGGAATATCCAGAACTTTTAAAAATGAGCCAACATCCATTGAATTGCATTTAGATAAAGAATTAACCATAGATGAAAAATCAAAACTTAATAGCATTCCCATAACCATTTATAACTTTGATCCTACTTTGGCTCCCGAAGGAAAAACATGTATGAGAGTTATGTTGAAAACGGACAATTACCAATACTGGGATAGTTTAAGGAAAAGCAATATAGAAGGATATAACCAGGAAAAAGATCGCCTTACTCAAGAGATAATTAAAATACTTGATAAGCGCTTTGGAAATATCGTTAACAATATAGAGGTAATTAATGTTGCTACTCCAGCCACATTTCATAGATATACAAATAACTGGATGGGAAGTACACAGGGCTGGAATTGGCTACCGAGCTTAATTCCAGAATCCATAAAAAAAGAATTACCCGGACTAAAGAATTTTTACTTAATTGGTCAATGGACTACGCCTGGAGGTGGTGTATCTACCGCCTTTCTATCTGGTAGAGATATTACCCGAATTATTTGTAAAAGAGATAAAAAGAAATTTCAATTTAAATGATTTTATAATAATTATTCAGAGCGATGGAAAGAATTTACCACTAAAGAACAAAATCATCTATGATTTTGTTAGTCCTGCTTAGCAAGACGAAAAAAATTGTTATAGGTTCTCAAAATCCTTTTTCTTGAAAGCAAAGTATTTTTTGAGCCCGTATAGGTAGCTTTTTATGGTTTTGGGGCTATAGTTTCTAATTTTCAGTTCTCGTTCTGTTGGTTCAATTTGATTTTGTATATTCGTTGATTTCTGATAAAATATAACTGTTTACAAACTAAATAAAAAGTAGCATGATTTCGTATATTATACCATATTAGTTTGACATTATAAAAATAATTCGTATAATAACGAGTTGGGCGCAATGCTGAGATTAAAATAGAGGAAATACAATGGAGACATTGACTTTTGAAGAATATGAAAAATTACTTCGTGGTCCAATGGGAGACTGGTACAATGGTAGATGGTCTTATTATGGACCAGTTATTGAATTAATAACTGAATTATCAATAAAAAATGCATTAGAATTAGGACCTGGCAAAATTACAATGATTAAAAATTGCGATGTAATGGTTAAACCTGATGATGATTTTTGGGGCAAACCAGATAAAAATGTATCGAAAATTATTCAACATGATGCAACTGAAAAACCATGGCCAATTAAAGATAAAGAATATGACTTATTTATAGCTCTTCAAGTATGGGAACATTTAAATAGTAGACAAACTAAAGCATTTCGTGAAGTAATGAGGATTTCAAAGATGGCTATTTTAAGTTTTCCATATAATTGGAATTGCCCAAAAGATAATGATAATTATCCTGAACATCACATGATTGATAAAGAATTAATTGGAGATTGGACTCTAAATATTGAACCAATAAAATTTTTAGAAATACCTCGTACATCAGAAAAAGTTAGCCGTGGACCAAGATTAATATATTTATGGAAATTTTAAATCTCGGCACTGCGTACAACAACGTCATATATGCGAGGACGTTAGGCGACATGCCTTGAAAAAGGGGAAGAAAAATGAAAGCAATTGAAGCATATAATTTAACCAAAAGATTTAAGGATTTAATTGCGGTTAATAATATTTCTCTTGAAATAGAACCTGGAGAAATATACGCCTTTGTC
>JBGPSO010000123.1:0-5151 GCA_041490145.1 Atribacterota bacterium | reverse complement strand
GTTCACAGTGAATATAGTTTATTAGATGGAGCTTGCCGAATAACTGAATTAGTAACGCAAGCTAAAAAGCATAAAATGCCTGCCTTAGCTATAACTGATCACGGAGTAATGTATGGAGTAATACAATTTTATAAAGAAGCTATAAAGCAAGGGATAAAACCTATAATCGGTTGTGAAATGTACCTTGCTCCACGAAGTAGATTTGATAAATCTTCTAAAAACAAAGAAACACCGTTTCATTTAATCTTATTAGTTAAGAATAATGAAGGTTATAGGAATTTAATAAAATTAGTTACTTTATCTTATTTAGAAGGTTTTTATTATAAGCCGAGAATTGATCAAGAAATACTAAAAAAATATAGTAGTGGATTAATTGCTCTTTCCGCTTGTTTAAAGGGTGAAATTCCTCAATGCATTTTACAAAAAGATATAAAAAAAGCAAAAGAAGTAGCACTTAATTTTATAAAAATTTTCGGCGAAGATAATTTTTATTTAGAATTACAAAAAAATGGTATTCCTGAACAGGAAGTTGTAAATGAAAACCTCGTTAAAATAAGTCAAGAACTTTCTATTCCTGTTGTAGCGAGTAATGATATTCATTATATAAAGAAGGAAGATGCTCGAGCACATGAGACTTTACTTTGTATTCAAACAGCCACCAATTTAGACGACCCTAAACGTTTAAAATTTGCAACTGATGAGTTTTATTTTAATTCTCCTGAAGAGATGAATGAAAAATTCTCTGAAATTCCTCAAGCCATCCAAAATACAGTACATATTGCTGAAAAATGTAATTTAGAAATTAATTTTAGGCAAGCTAAATTACCAGAATTTAAAGTCCCTGCTGACTATAATACTAATAGTTACTTGAAAGAACTTTGTTATAAAGGACTTAAAGAAAGATTCCCTGAAGTTACCAATGAGTTACAAGAAAGATTAGAATATGAACTTTCGGTTATTAAAAAAATGGAGTTTGATCCTTATTTTTTAATTGTATGGGATTTTGTAAGGTATGCTAAGGAGAACGGAATAATGGTTGGGCCTGGACGGGGTTCTTCCGCTGGGAGTTTAGTTGCTTATTGTCTAAAAATCACCAATATTAACCCTCTAGTATATGGATTATTATTTGAAAGATTTTTAAATCCGGAAAGGATTAGTATGCCCGATTTTGATATTGATTTTTGTTATGAACGAAGAGAAGAAGTAATTGAATATGTTTCAAAAAAATATGGAAAGGATAAAGTAGCTCAGATCATTACTTTTGGGACTATGGCCGCCCGGGCTGCGGTTAGAGATGTGGGAAGAGCTTTAGGTATTCCGTATGCACGAGTAGATACTGTCGCTAAGATGATTCCTTGGGAGCCTAACATAACCATTGAAAAAGCTATAAAAATGGAAAGTAGAATCCAAGAATTATTGAAAAATGATGAAAATGTAAAGAAGTTGATCGAGACTGCTTCTTCTTTAGAAGGTTTAGCCCGGCATGCTTCCACTCATGCTGCTGGAATAGTTCTTTCACGGGAACCACTAACTAATTATATTCCTTTACAAAAGAATGCGGAAGGGGAAATATCTACCCAATATGCTATGGCTGAACTGGAAGAATTGGGATTATTAAAGATGGATTTTTTAGGTCTTCGTACTTTGACAGTGATAAGTAAATCTTTAGAAATAATAAAACATACCCGGGGAGAGGAGGTCGATATAAATAACATTACTTTAGATGATAAAAAAGTATATAAAATGCTTTCTAAAGGAAACTGTGTTGGTATCTTCCAATTAGAAAGTGAAGGAATGAGGGATTTAGTTAAAAGATTAAAACCCGAAAGTATAGAAGATATTACTGCCTTGTTAGCGTTGTACAGACCAGGACCATTAGGGAGTGGTATGATCGAAGATTTCATTAATAGAAAAAAAGGAATTGTAGAAATAAAATATATTCATCCTCGATTAGAATCTATACTAAAGGAAACTTATGGAGTAATTGTTTATCAGGAACAGGTTATGAAAATAGCTAGTGAATTAGCTGGTTTCAGTTTAGGACAAGCTGATATTTTAAGAAAAGCTATAGGAAAAAAACAGAAAGTGGTGATGGAAAAGCAACGAGAACTTTTTATGAAAGGTGCTCAAAAAAATAACCTTAAAAAAAATACAGCTGCTGAAATATTTGATTTAATTACCTATTTTGCCGGATATGGTTTTAATAAATCTCATAGCGTATCCTATGCCTTTATTTCCTATCAGACTGCATATTTAAAAACACATTATACCGTAGAATATATGACTTCTTTGCTTACTAGTATCATGGGGAATAATGATAAGGTAGCTTTGTATATAAAAGAATGCCGAGATATGAATATCGAAATATTGCCTCCTGATATAAATCAAAGTTTGGTAAATTTCACTGTAGTAGGGGAAAGGGTTATCCGTTTTGGATTGGCTGCTATAAAAAATGTGGGTGAAATAGCTATAAAGAGTATCATTAAAGAACATAAAAAGAATTCTAATTTTACTTCTCTACATGATTTTTGTCAGAGAGTTGATTTAAGGATAGTGAATAAGAGAGTAATTGAAAGTTTAATAAAATGTGGTGCCTTCGATTCCCTTGGAGCAAAAAGATCCCAATTATTAGCAATTTCAGATGTATCATTAAAGGATGGACAAGAATATCAAAAATCCCAAAAAAACGGGCAGACTTCGATCTTTGATCTTTTTAAAGAAAATAATCCAAATAAAACTAGTAATAATTATCCAGACCAATTACCAGATATATTAGAAGTTTCTAAAAATGAACTTTTAGCTATGGAAAAAGAGATGTTAGGATTATATATTTCCTATCATCCTCTGAATGATTACCAGGATAAATTAAAGAAAATCATAACTTCTACTTCAGCTGAGTTAGCTAATCTTTCAGATAGAAGCAGAGTAATTTTAGCTGGAGTAATTAATAATTTTAAAAGAAAAAGTACTAAAAATGGGAATCTTATGGTATTTATTACTTTAGAAGATTTAGAGGGTACTGTAGAAGTGATAGTGTTTCCTAAAGTTTATGAAGAGTCTAAGGAGCTTATAAAAAAAGATGAGATGGTTATAATAGAAGGAGGTCTTGATGTGACAGAAGGAAAGAGAAAAATTATTGCAGAAAAAATATCTCCTTTAGATAAATACCTAGAAAATAAAAAAATTATCTCTAAAGAAAAAGCAATTAAACAAGATCTTTCTAACCAACTTCATATAGAAATTAATTCTTACTATAATAATGAAACTAATATTTTAATGAGGTTAAAGGAAATATTTTGTAGTTATCCAGGAAAAAGTCAAGTAGTGCTTCATTTTAAAAATAAAGATAAAAATTTATTACATATTATAGGAGAAAAATATTTAGTGAATATTAGTGAAAAATTAAATGAGGAAATTGGTAATATTTTAGGAAAGGATAAAATATGGACGGAAGATGTTTTAAAAAATGATAAAGATTATTATTAGGGGTTTTATTTAAAATGTGGAAAGTTATTTATATTGCAAAAGATATTTCATTAGCCATAAATTTAGAGAAAATATTAAAAAGTAAAGGAATTATAACTATTTTAAATCAATTAGAAATAAGCGAAGATGAATTAAATGGGAATGTAGAAATTTTAGTGTCAAACTGGGAAGCTCAAGAAGCGATGGATATAATTAATCAAACTATAATTTATGATAATAATTTGCTAGACGATATTGGCTAATTCGTATCTCGTATCTCGTGAATTGTATCTCGTAAAGAAAATAGAAGTCAGAAGTCAGAATCCCGGAGTCAGAATGAAAAACTTCAATGTCATTGCGAGCGACCGCAGGGAGCATGGCAATCTCATTGAGATTGCTTCCCCTGCTTTCGCATGGGGTAGGCTTGTTACACTCCTCGCAATGACAAAAAGGGAAACCCATCTGTAACAAGCAATGCGTAATACGAGAGAAAAAAGTTTTTAGTTTTGAATTATGGTTTTTCGCTTTTAGCTTTAACTTTTTAGCTTAATATAGAGATTGCCACGCTCCGATAAATCGGAGCTCGCAATGACTATTTTCACTAACGACTAAATAAAGTGGTGCCGAAGGTCGGAGTCGAACCGACACGAGCTTTAAGGCTCGCTGGATTTTGAGTCCAGTGCGTCTACCAATTTCGCCACTTCGGCATTTGCGAGTCTCTATTTTAAAATTATAGGTTAAGTAATATTTATTGTCAAGAGAACGAATCAAATGAAAGAAGAAAAATTATGGATAGCAGGAAGAAATTTATTTTAGTTGATGGACAAGGAATACTCTACCGTACTTTTTATGCTTTACCCCAATTAACTACCTCTTATGGTCAAATTGTTAATGCAGTTTATGGATTTACTATGATATTATCGAGGTTATTAGAAGAAGAAAAACCTGAATATATGATGATAGTTTTTGATACCCCTGTTCCAACTTTTCGGCATAAAGAGTTTAAAGAATATAAAGCTAATCGAAAGAAAATGCCTGATGAATTAATTAACCAAATTCCTCTTATTAAAGAAATTATTAATAATTATAATATTCCGATTTATTCAAAAGAGGGTTATGAAGCAGATGATATTATTGGTACTATAGCAAAAGAAGCAGAGAAAAGAAATTGTACTACGATTATCGTTACCGGAGATAAAGATGCTTTTCAACTAATTTCTCCACATACCCAGGTAATGACTACTATCAAGGGAGTAACTGAGGTTAAAATTTATGATGAAGAGAGTATAAGGAAAAAATATGGAGTAGACCCCGGGAAAATAGTAGATATTTTAGCTTTAAAGGGAGATTCTTCTGACAATATTCCGGGTGTTCCAGGTATAGGAGAAAAAACTGCCCTAGCTTTAATTAAAAAATTTGGCAGTTTAAAAGATATTTTAAATAATGTTGACCAAATTTCTAAAAAATCTTTGAGAGAAAAGATAAAGAAGTATGAAGATCAAATTCTAATGAGTAAAAGGTTAGCTACTATTGTAAGAGAAGTTCCTATGTCCTATGATTTCGATGCTGCTAAGATTAAATCTCCAAATTATAAGGAATTGTGGGGAATATTTAAAAAATTGGAATTTAAAAATTTATTAAAAAAGATTGCTCCTCAAATTAATCAAGAAAAAACTAATTTAAAAT
>JBGPSO010000122.1:0-5271 GCA_041490145.1 Atribacterota bacterium | reverse complement strand
TGATTAGGTTCTACCCTCAAAATTGCTTCCTCTTTACTTATTATCCTTTCTTTCACCATATCTACGGCAATTTTAACTGCAGCTTGGCCGGTTCTTTTACCGGTTCGAGTTTGTAGTAAATAAAGTTTTTCCTTTTCTATGGTAAATTCATAATCCTGGACATCTTTGTAATTTTTTTCTAAAAGTTGGACTACTTTAATAAGTTCTTCATATACTTTAGGTAAATCATTTTTTAAATTTGATAATGGCATAGGTGTTCTAATGCCTGCTACCACATCTTCTCCTTGGGCATTTAGTAGATATTCTCCATAATACTCTTTTTCCCCGGTAGAAGGATTTCGGGTAAATCCAACTCCTGTTCCAGAATTATCTCCCATATTACCAAATACCATTTCTTGAACGCTTACCGCTGTACCTAGATCATCAGGTATTTTATTGATCTTTCGATAAGTTATTGCTCTTTTATTATTCCAAGAATTAAATACGGCATCTATGGCCATTTTTAATTGTAATTCAGGGTCTTGAGGAAAATCTTTTCCGGTCTCTTTTTTAATTAGATTTTTATATCTTTCCGATAATTTTTTCAGCCCTTCACCTTCGATTTCTGGGTCTAATTTTACTTTAAGTTCTTTTTTAACTTCTTCCAAAAGTATTTCAAATTTATCATGTTCAATGCCTAAAACTACATTCCCAAACATCTGAATGAAACGACGGTAACTGTCATAAGCAAAACGCTCATTTTTTGTTATCTCGATAATTCCCTGAATAGTAAAATTATTTAATCCTAAATTTAAAACTGTATCCATCATACCGGGCATAGAAACTGCTGCACCTGATCGCACTGAAACCAATAAAGGATTTTTTGGATCTCCCAATTTCTTTTTAGATATTTTTTCCAATTGTTGTAGTTTATCTTTTATCTGTTCCTCTAATCCTTCAGGATATCTTGTACCGTTTCTATAATATTCAATACAGGCTTCTGTACTTATAGTAAATCCTTGAGGTACGGGAAGACCAATTCGGGTCATTTCAGCTAATCCTGCACCTTTCCCTCCTAAAATTGATTTCATATCAGCTTTTCCTTCATTAAAAAAATAGACATATTTTTTCATAATTATTTTCCTTCCTTTATTAATTTAAGTATTTTAGTTGCAATATCTTCTATTGCCATATTGGTTATATTAATTATTGGACATCCGATCTTTCTATAAATATTATCCGCATATTTTAATTCTTTAACCACTCTTTCTTTATTAGTATATACACTCTTTTCAGATAACCCTAATGCTTTTAATCGTTCACTTCTTATTTCAATTAATTTATCAGGATCTATTGTTAAACCAATTACTTTCAGCAGAGGTAAACTAAATATTTCTGGTGGTGGATCGAATTCAAAATCTAAAATTATATTGGCTATTTTTAATCCTTTATGGGCAAGATACATACTAAGTGGTGTTTTGGAAGTCCTAGAAACCCCTAATATTACTAAGTCAGCTTGGGATAAATTTAATTCCCTTTGACAAGCATCATATTTCACTGCAAATTCTATTGCTTCCATTCTTTTAAAATATTCTTTATCTAATTTTCTAATAATTCCTGGTTCTAATTTAGGTGCAATCCCACTTATTTTTTCGATATTTTCAATAATTGGTCCAAGTAGATCAAAAGAAATAATAGATTGCTTCTTACATTCCTCTTTAAAAAATAACCTTAACTCTGGTTTAACAACAGTATAAATTATAAAACTCTTCTCTTGGCTAATTTTATCAATTATACCTTTGATATCCTTGATAGATTCAATATGAGCAAATAATTTTAATTTAATATCCTCAGAATTAAATTGACTAATTGCAGCATATACTACTGTTTGAGCAGTTTCACCGGTAGAATCAGAAATTATATATATCGTAGGTTTATCTTCAATATTTTTCATGTTTATTCTCCTTTCTCTTTGGTAGAAACAATCTTAGATAAATCGGCTACTTGATTAAACAATATACTAATTTTTTTTATAATGGCAATCCTATTCCTTCTAATATTTGCCTCTTTGGTCATTACCAGCACTTTTTCAAAAAATTCTTCTACAGGTTTACATAAATCTTCTAATAACTCAAATACTCTTTTGTAGTCTTTGTTAAAAATATATTCCTTTACTCTGGGAATAATATTTTCATAATTATAATATAAATCATATTCTGCTTTTTCCTTTAATAATGATTTATCGACCTCAATTTCTTTATCATTCTTTGATAAATTTAATACTCTATTTGATGAGTTAAGTATTTTTTTTAAAATTGGCTGATTATATAACTGATTAATAACCTCTATCCTACGTTTAATATCAAATAAATCTCCTTTATTATCAACTGTTAAAACCGCATCGATTATATCATAATATATCCCTTCTTCTAAAAAGATATTTTTTATCCTTTGTTGGAAAAAATATAATATCTGAGAAGTTATCTCATTTTCTTCTTTTTCTAATTTAAAAAATACATTTTTTTTGTAAAAACATAAAGATTTCCAAATGACATCCTTTAAGGATATTTCCAGATTTTTTTCTAAGATTATCTTAATTATTCCCAAAGCTTGTCTTCTTAAACCATAAGGATCTTGGGAACCAGTGGGAGTAAGACCCCTAGTAAAACAACCTACAATATTGTCAACCTTATCAGCAATTCCTAAAATAATCCCATTTTTAGTTTTAGGTAATATATCACCGAAAAAACGAGGAAGATAATGTTCAAAAATAACTTCAGCTATTTCTCTCTTTTCATTAGAAAAAATGGCATATTCTTTGCCCATTATCCCTTGCAATTCTGGAAATTCTTTTACCATTTCAGTAACTAAATCTGCCTTGCATAAATAAGCAGACCTTAAAAGATCTCTTTTAACTTGTGGTTCAACCTGTAGACAATCTGCAATATATTCACCTAATAACTTTAGCCTCTTCGTTTTATCAAAAAGATTCCCCAAATTTTCATGGAAAATAACACTTTTTAATTTAGTTACTCTCTTTTCTAATGGAATTTTCTGATCTTCTTGATAAAAAAATTTTGCATCTTCTAATCTGGCTCTAAGCACATTTTCATTGCCTTTTATAATTTTATCGGCATACTCCTTAGAGTTATTAATCACTACAATAAATAAAGGCAGTAATTTATGTTTCTTTTCAAAAACCGGAAAATACTTTTGATGTTTTTCCATAACTATGGTTAAGACTTCTAAAGGTAATTCTAAATATTTGGGATCATATTTTCCTAATATTGCATAAGGATATTCTACCAAATAGACTGTTTCTTTTAATAGCTTTTCATTTATTATTTCTTGGCCACCAATTAATTTAATTATCTTTTTTATCTCAGTTTTAATTACATTTTCCCTAATTTTGGGATCAATTATTACGTAATTTTTTTCTAACTTCTTTAAATACTCTTTAGTAGAAGATATCTTTATTTTTTGAGGTGCTAAAAGTCTATGTCCATAAGTTACGTTTCCAGAATTTAAGCCCTCTAAATTGAATCTAATTATTTTTCCGTCGTATAATGCCAATACCCATCTTATGGGACGGATAAATCGCATGTTTTTATCTTCCCAACGCATTGATTTAGGAAATTGTATACTTCTTATTATTTTAGGAAACATCTGAGATAAAATATCAATAGAAGGCTGACCTATTTTAGATTTTGAAGCAAAAACATATTTCCCCTTTTTTGTATCTTCGATAATTAAATTTTCAACGTTTATTCCTTGACTTTGAGCAAATTTTAAAGCCGGTTTTTGTGGTTGCAAATCTTTATTATAAGCAATTGAATAGGCCGGCCCCTTAATTTTTTGAAAAATGTCTTCCTGTTTTTCGTGAATATGTGATATGAATAATATTAATCTTCGGGGAGTAGCATAAACCTTAATTTCTTTATAGTTTATCCTTGCTTCTTTTAAATATTTTTGCGCTAATTGTTGTAAATTTTTTAAGGCATTCTCTATATACTGAGCAGGTATTTCTTCAGTGCCAATTTCTAAAATTACTTCACTCATTAAAATTCTCACTTTGGTCTAATCTTTTTTATTTAATTAAAGGGAATCCCAATTTCTCCCTTTGTCTAACGTATTCTTCTGCACATAAGTGCGCTAAATTTCTTACTCGAGAAATATATCCGGTTCTTTCTGAAACACTAATTGCTCCTCGAGCATCTAATAAGTTAAAAGTATGTGAACATTTTAATATATAATCATAAGCTGGTAAGGTCAGTTCTTTTTTTATTAATCTTCCGGCTTCTTTTTCATAAATATTAAATATCTTAAACAATATGGATACATCTGCTTCTTCAAAGTTATATTTAGATTGTTCTACTTCTGCTTGATGACGAATATCTCCATAGGTAATACCATTACTCCATTTTAAATCAAAGACATTATCTATTTCTTGAATAACCATACCTAACCTTTCTAAGCCATAGGTTATTTCAACTGGAATAATTTTTAAATCAAGACCACCAGCTTGTTGAAAATAAGTAAATTGAGTTATTTCTAATCCATCTAGCCAAATTTCCCAACCTAATCCCCAAGCACCTAAAGTAGGAGCTTCCCAATCACCCTCAATAAGTCTTAGGTCATGTTCTCTTCTTGAAATTCCTAATCTCTCTAAACTTTCAAAATAAATATCTTGCACATTTTCAAAAGAAGGTTTTAATATAACCTGAAATTGGTAATGTTGTTGGACTCTATTAGGGTTTTCTCCATAGCGTCCATCGGCAGGTCTTCGGGATGGCTCGACATAAGCTGCTTTCCATGGTTCAGGACCTAATACTCTTAAAAAAGTAGCTGGATTCATGGTACCCGCACCGACTTCCATATCATAAGGCTGTTGAATGGTACAACCTTGTTCTCCCCAATATTTTTGCAAATTAAAAATTATTTCCTGAAAATCCAAATTAGTATCTCTTCCTCTTAAATATAAATAAAATTCCCTCTCTTTTAGATTATTTATCACCATATTAACTGTTAGAGAGAGGGATTACATTTTCTTTGTTAATATATCAAAATCATGCTTAGTTGTCAACGAAAAGTGAATATTAGTTAAAAAACTTATTTAATCTTTTTTTAGTGATTTTAAAAAAGTTTCTGTTTTAAATGCAATCAAATGCCCCTGAAAGTACTGTTGCATTTCATTTTCAATCAAATCATTGATGCGAGTCCGTCCAGGAACAATTCCCAAACGTGTTTTTTTTGTAAAGAATGCCATTTCACGATCAATATTTTTTCGATCTA
>JBGPSO010000121.1:0-5271 GCA_041490145.1 Atribacterota bacterium | reverse complement strand
GTTGATAATAATTAGTATTTACTTTAATATTTTAAGTCGACCAATTATTTTGTTTGCTTATTAACTTACTAATTATATGTCTAAGTAGCTAAATACTAATAAGAAAAAAACATATTACTACTCTAATAACTGGCTAAAAAGTATAACCAATGATTATAGATCTTTATATAAAAAATACTTTTAAATAAAAAAATAAATAAAAAAATAAATAAAAAATTGACAATGTTATTAAAAAACAATAATATAGACAGAGAATATGTATAAAACGAGGGGGCTTAAGGTATGGAAGAATATTTGACCGCGAAACAAGTAGCGAAATATTTACAAGTAAAACCTCTTACTATTTACCAATGGGCAAGAACCGAAAAAATTCCAGCAGTTAAAATTGGAAGGATTTGGCGTTTTAAAAAGGAGGTTATTGATAGTTTTTTAGAAAAGAAAAATAAACCAAATAAATAAACAAATCAATTTAATGATAAAAGTTTCGAAGCAACTAATCGTTCTCCCAGATGAAAACTGAAATTTCCGGTAAAAACTAAAGAAGATTCTTCTTATATTTATGTATTTATCTTTATATAAATTAAGTCATAAAAAAGAAATAATTTAGAAATCTGTTATTCTTGCTAATATAGCGATAATGGATACTTTAGAAGTTTTTTTTGATTATTTTATTTTCTACATTAGGTCTAAATTATTTTAACTCTCTAACCAAAGGAGATCAGAAGATGAATTTAATTCGAAAATACAATAAAGATAAGAACAATTCCATTGTTTTGCTAGCTTTACTTTTATTATTTATCTTTTCTATTCCCTTTCACTCTCTGGCTAATAACGATGAATTTATTAGTTATAAAGTGACCAAGGGGGATAGTTTGTGGAGTATTTCCCAAAAATATAATGTTTCATTAGATTTAACCCTATCATATAACAATATTAAAGAAAAAGATATTTTATCTCTTGGTCAAATTATTAAAATCCCCCAGGATAATTTTCAGAATACAGATTATATTGTTCATATCGTAAAAAAGGGAGAGACTTTATGGTCAATTGCCCAAAAATATAATCTTTCTGTAGATCTAATTCTTGCCACCAATAACATTGCTAATTCAGAATTAATTTCTATAGGGCAGGAAATGAAAATACCTTCGCACAAAAATGCTGTTGCTGAAACAAATATTGTTAACCAGGCAGTTATTGATAAAAAGAATAATAACATTAATAATAATATCAGTCAGCTCGAAAATGCAGAACCGATTGTTTATATAGTTAAAGCAGGTGATAATTTATGGAATATTTCTCTAAAATATGGAGTTTCGGTGGAAGCTATTATTGAGGTAAATAATCTCAGGGATAAAGACCTTTTATCACTGAGTCAAAAATTAGAAATCCCCGCAATAGGAGGAGGAGTATCTAACTCTAATCAGAAACAGGAACCAATTATTGTAACTTATACCGTAGTAAAAGGAGATACCTTGTGGAGCATATCCCAGAGATATGATGTAACGATGATTTCGATCATCTCCACCAATAATTTGAAAGAGATTTCCCGACTATCTATTGGTCAAGAATTGAAAATTCCTATCACTAATATGGATATTGCTGAAGCAGAAGGATATAACCAGGAAGCTACAGCAGAAGAAATAATTTATTATGTGAAAAAAGGAGAAAGCTTATGGAGTATTTCTCGGAATTATAATGTAAAATTAGAATCTATTATAGCTGCTAATAATATTACTGATGCTTCCAAAATTTCTGCAGGAAAGCGATTGATAATTCCGAATGTACTTCTAGCCCGTCGTAATAGTAATATATGTAATTTTATCTGGCCCCTAAGAGGAAGGATTACTTCTCCTTATGGGGTAAGAGTTTCAAGTGGAAGTAAAGAATTTCATTCTGGTATAGATATTAGTAGTCCCTTAGGAAGTAATATAGTAGCTGCGGAGAACGGTAGAGTAAGCTATACTGGATATATGCGAGGTTATGGTAATGTGATTATTTTAAGCCATGATGAAGGGTATTCAACTGTGTATGCTCATAACTCGGTGAATTTAGTGAAAAAAGGTCAATATATAAAAAAAGGGAGTATAATTGCTAAGGTAGGGAGAACTGGGAATGCTACTGGTCCCCATCTACATTTTGAAGTGAGATTAAGTAGCAAGCCTCTTAATCCTCTATCATATTTAAAATAAAGATAAAACGATTACTTCAAAATACTGAATATAGCAACAAATGAACTTAGTTTATATAAATAAGTTTTCAGAAAACTCAAGAGGACTAGATAAGGTTTAAAAATACATCCAATCCCATAAAAAATCAATAAAACAAGCAGAAATTATATCGATAACCTTCCTAAAACCATTATCAGATAAGGGTTTCAAGGGTGGAGGGGAAGAACAAAATAGAAGTGTGCTAAAAGCCTTGCAAAATAAGGTTTTCAGAGTTTTATGAAAGGCGCAAAATATATTTTTAAGGGGGCGATAGATGTTCTAAATACCGGAATCACATAGAAATTGAATTGTTTAAGAATATTTTAAAAAAAAGGAGAATTATAATGATGAAAAAAAATTATTTATGGATTATTATAATTGTAGTAGTAATAATAGCTTCTTTTCTAATATTAAAACAAAAAAAAGAAGTTGTCGAAGTTAGTTTAGTATTCGGTAGCAGCGGTGATCCTTCTAGATTAGATCCCGGAGATGTTACTGATGGTGAATCTATCCAGAGAATGGATAACATTTTTGAAGGTTTGGTGGAATATCAAGCAGGCAATTGTAAGATACAACCCTGTTTAGCTACTTCCTGGGAGGCCTCAGCAGATGGAACAGAGATTGTCTTTAATTTAAGAAAAGGGGTTAAATTCCATGATGGGACCGATTTTAATGCTGATGCAGTAGTATTTTCCTTTGCCCGACAATATGATACTACCCATCCTTACCATCAATATGGTGAGTGGGCTTATTGGGGATATATGTTTAGCGATGTAGAAAAGATGGAGAAGATTGATGACTATACCGTAAAACTTATCTTAAAAAGACCGAATGCCTCTATTATGACTAGCTTAGCTATGTTTACGGTTAATATTGTGAGCCCAGCCAATGCGGAAAAGTATAAAGGAGATGCCTTCAAAAATCCTTGTGGTACCGGTCCTTTCAAATTTGTGGAATGGGTAAAAGATGATCATATCACCTTAGAGGCTAATAATAATTATTGGCGAGAAAAACCTCAACTTGACCAATTAATCTTCAAAGTAATACCTGATGGTTCAGCAAGACTGATGGCTTTAGAAGTTGGAGAAGTTCAGGGTATAGAGTTTCCTAATCCTGCTGACTTTGCTCGGATAAAAGATAATAAAGATTTAACCCTTATGAGTCAGGAAGGAATGAATATCGGGTATATGGCTATGAATACAGGATATGGCTATAAAGATGCTAATGAAAATGGAGTACACGATCCGGATGAACCCTGGGTTAAAACTCCGGGATATTTCGAACCCTTTACTAAGAAGGAAGTTAGACAGGCAATTAATATGGCTATTGATAAACAATCTATAGTAGATAATCTTTATATGGGAACGGCAATAGTGGCCAAGAATGGAATGCCTCCCTTTATGTTAGGATATAATGATGAAATACAAGATTATCCTTATGATCCAGTAAAAGCTAAACAACTTTTAACTGAGGCTGGATATCCTGATGGTTTCGAAGTCACTCTTTATGCAATGCCAGTATCTCGGCCATATATGTTTGATCCTCCCAAAGTAGGAGAGGCCATTCAAAGTTATTTAGGAGCTATAGGAATAAAAGTAAAGTTTTATCAAGTAGATTGGGGTACCTATCTCCAGGAAACTGAAGCAGGAAATCACCAGATGTGTCTTTTAGGATGGACCGGTGATAATGGAGATCCGGATAACTTTATGAATGTTTTATATGGTGCCAACGCTTGTTCAATAGGTACAGCAGGAAACTATGCTTTTTATAATAATGCGGAAGTACAAGATTTACTTTCTCAAGCATTACGAACTTATGATGAGGAAAAGAGAGCAGAATTTTATAAAAAAGCGCAAGTATTAATTCATGAAGACGCTGGTTGGGTTTATCTTGCTCATTCCTTGCAAAGTTTAGTCTTTAGGAAGAATGTAAATGGTTTTGTACTTAATCCTACTTCAAGATATTTCTTCTATCCGGTGTCGGTCGAATAGATAATATTTTCTTGGATTAACTTTTGTTAATTAAAAAGAAAGGGGTGAATAAATCTCCCCTTTCTTTTTAATTTTCCTTTTTAGGAACATTTTTTCTTTTTTCTTGCATTATAATGATTAAAAAGTACAATAGTATAAGTGTGATTAAAAAAAATGATAGGAATTATTAAATGAAGTGGTATATTACTAAAAGGTTATTAATGTTAATTCCGGTATTAATAGGAGTATCTATTCTCACCTTTTCTCTGATCCATCTTGCGCCCGGTGATCCGGCAGTAACTATGGCCGGAGAACATGCCTCTACTCAAACTATCAATGCCATCCGAGAAAAATATGGATTGGATAAATCCCTTCCTATTCAATATTGGATCTGGCTTAAGGATGCTTTACATGGTGATATGGGTCGTTCGATAGTCTCTAATGAATATATTACCAAAGAGATATTGGAAAGATTTCCTAATACTTTTGAGCTAACTATCTTCTCTATGGTTTTGGCCATAATTATCGGTTCTATTGCCGGGATTATCTCCGCATCTAAACAATATTCTGCTCTTGATTATACCACCATGGGAGTAGCACTTTTTGGAGTATCGATGCCCGTTTTTTGGTTGGGAATTATGCTAATGATGATCTTTGGAGTCTATTTGAGATGGTTTCCTATTGGTGGACGAATAGATATAGCTATTTCTCTTCAACAAGTCACTGGTTTTTATCTTTTGGACAGTATAATTACGGTTAATTTTAAAGCTTTTATAAGTATTCTCCGGCATTTAATTCTTCCTAGTTTGGCTCTGGCTACCATACCTATGGCTACCATTGCCAGAGTAACCAGATCGAGTATGTTAGAAGTCTTAAGGCAGGATTTTATAAGGACAGAAAGGGCTAAAGGACTGTCAGAGGGTGCAGTAATTTATAAACACGCCGTAAGGAATGCTATGATACCGGTAATTACGGTAATTGGATTAGATTTTGGTGGACTGTTAGCTGGTGCAATCTTAACTGAAACAGTCTTCTCCTGGCCGGGAATAGGCAGATATGTAGTAAAAGCAGTGGGTATGAGGGATTACCCTGCT
>JBGPSO010000120.1:0-5287 GCA_041490145.1 Atribacterota bacterium | reverse complement strand
GCCTAATCCTCCAGGAATAGTAGCATCTGCAACTATAGTCACTTCAGGGCTTCCATAAGTAAAATTATTTAATTTATTAAGGGTTAAAAAACTCCCTCCCGCAAAGCTAATTTCCTTCCCCAATACCCTATCCAATTCCACAGGATGCCCACAAGATTCATGGACCTGAAGGGCAAGTTGAGACCCTCCTAATACAATATCCAATGTCCCGCTGGGGGCAGGAGGGGCAACTAATAACTGATTAGCTTCTTCTGATATTCTTTCCGCATTTTCTAATAGTTTCATCTCTTCGATAAACTCATAACCGGAAGTGGCATAATCACCACCAAAACTGGAAGGATAAGATCGAGTTTGAAAGTCCCTTTCACCTATGGCATAGGCAGCAATTCCACCACCCGATTCAAATATAGTTTGTTCGAGCTGAGAACCCTCAGTGGATAAAAATGTTTTCTGGATTTTATAAAAATTTAGAAAACCCTCAGTCTTCTTTACTTTATCTCTTAACATAATTTTAGTAGCTTTTACTAAAAGGTCTATCTTCTCTATGGGGTTAACTTTAAAAGAATCCTTAACTATAGGAGTAATATAGGTAGCAATATGCTTATCTTCAGGAGCAAGCTTGATTTCTTCCTTCTTAATAAGAGCGGAAGCTTGGGCAATAACTAAAGCCTTGGTTGCAGTTTTTAATAAAGATATCTTATCTAAATTATTAGAAGCAGCAAATCCCCACGCACCATTAACTAACACTCGTATTCCTACTCCTTTATTATTTAAGACACGGTAAGAAGATAATATTCCATTTTCTACTTCGATATTCTCGCTTTCAGTTTCTACCAACCTGATATCAGCATAGTTTACTTTTGATTCCAAATAATCTAAAATCTCTTCTAATACTTTTTTCATAGTTTTATTAACCCCATAATAATTAAATATACTTTTAAATTTTCCTCAAATCTTAGCAAAAAATAAATTTAAGTTAAAAATAATTAAAAATAATTAAAAAATTATGGCATATTTTTTACTCAATTTCTAATCTCCTGAGACTGCAATAGCAATTCCACCAATACCGATATGTATACTTAATGCAGGAGAGGCTTGGGCAATTGTTATCTCGGAGAAATTAAAATGAGCCCGAATTTCATTGCTGTACCGCTCAGCAAGTTCAGGTGCTCCTATATGAGCAATTCCAAAGTATGGATTTTTAACCTTTTTAGCATATTTAATCGCCATATCTAAAGTCTTACGAATTACTCTATTCTGTCCAATCACTTTAGCCCCTTCAATAATATAACCCTGAGAATCAATGGTAAGAACAGGTTTTAGATTAAGAAGTGTACCTACGAATCCCTTAGTTTTGTTTAAACGACCACTACGTATTATATATTTCAAAGTAGGAACCGCTACAAAAAGTCTGGTATTTTTTATTGCCAGTCCTAATCGATCAATAATTTCCTTTAATTCAAAACCCTTTCTTATCCACTGAGCTGTTTTATAAGCTAATAACCCTAAAGCAGCAGAAGTTGTTTTACTATCAATAATATAAATTTTATTACTATACTCCATATCTTTACAACCCACCCGGGCACCTTGAATCGTTCCACTTAATTTTTCAGAGATATGTAAAGAGATTATGGACTTATATTTAAGTGCAGCTTCATCATAAGCTTTTTTAAATAGAGCGGGAGAGGGCTGAGAAGTGGACAATTTTTCATTAGAGGTTTGTAAAAGATGACTAAAATCTTTTGGTTGAATTTCTACTCGATCCAAATAACTCTTTTTACCTACTTGGATAACTATAGGCACGATCTGAATATTATACTCCTTAATCAAATCAGAGGGTAAATCGCAGGTTGAATCAGTAACTATTCCAATAGTGTTAAGCTGATTATGCTTCTCCATCTGGTTATATTGATGGTACATATCCTCAACTTTGCTATCTATTAAAGTTCCATAATCAGATAATATATCAAAAACCTCTTCAGGCTTATCAGTATGGATATGAATATGAACTTTATTTTCAGAACCCGCCACAATTAATGAATTACCTAAAAAAGAAAGTTTTTGCCGAATATTCCCTCTATCCAAATCGGCACCTTCAATCAAGCATTCAGCACAAAATTGAAAATTAATCTTATTATTTATATTATTGAGATTAAAATACTTAATTTTATTAGTTGCAAAATTCATAACCTTGGTAGAGCGAATTTTTCCAAATTCAATAAAATCAACTATACCCTCTAATAAATTAACAAAGCCCTGTGCCCCTGCATCAACCACATTTGCTTTTTTCAATACTGCAAGTTTATTGGGTGTTTCTGCTAAAGATTCCTTTGCTTTAGATAACGATTTCTTAAAAAGGTCAGCAAAATCAGGAGTATGACTGGAATGTTTTACCAGATGATTGGTCCAATCTTTCATTACGGTAATAATAGTGCCTTCTTGAGGATGCAAAATTGCCCTCTTTGCTTGTTCTGCCGCTTTGGTGGCAGCATTAGCAAAAGCTTCGGTAGAAAGGCGAACTTTACCCCTGGTGGCTTCTGCTAACCCTTGAAAAAATTGAGCTAATATGGCCCCGGAATTACCGCGTGCTCCTATTAACGCTGAATCAGCAATAACATTACTAACTTCTGCAAAAGAAGATTCGTGGCATTTTTTCACTCCTTGTACTATACTGGCCATAGTCAGGACCATATTAGTACCAGTATCTCCATCTGCTACTGGAAAAACATTGATATCGTTCAGATATTGCTCCATCTGATTTATACGTTGGGCAGAATTAATAATAAAACGTTTAAATCTACTCCCATTTAAATATTTTATTTTGATTCTCATTTTTTAGTCCTTTCTTATTCTATCCTACCGCTCTTATTCTATCCTACCGCCCAGATATTTTCCTTTATAGTGGTTATAACTTCTGATTTCATCTATGGCTTTCCGTTCTTTAGGGCGTATTTCAACTGACTCGGGATAACCTAAAGTGATAATAAGTTCTACTCTTTTGGGTAAGGGAATATTAAGGAGCTTTTTTACTTCTTTCTCTTTGAACCATCCCAATATACAAGTACCTAATCCTTCCTCTGCTGCTTGCAGGCAAAAATGTTCAGTAGCAATTCCGATATCAATGAGACTAAATGGTTTATCTTTGATAACTTCGGCAATTTTTCTAAAAAAACCTGATCTTTCCGAAATTAATAGAATTAGAACAGGTGCCTGTAGTGAAAAACGATTGAAAGAAATAATTCGATCAAATGTTTCTTTGGCTACTGCTTCTTTTAATTTTGGATCATCTACTACGATAAATTCCCAGGGCTGGGAATTACTAGCGGAAGGGGCAAGTCGTGCCGCCTCCAGACAACGTTCAATTTTTTCTTTTTCCACCATTTTATTTAAATACTTTCGAACGCTTTGTCTTGTCTTTACTAAATCTAAAAAATTCATTTCATTTCTCCCAGGTACAGGGGACGGTTCTCTGTACTTTTTATTATTATGTCTTTTGAACTGTTGTTGCACTAACCCCTAAAATATTTGCTATCCCCCGAATAGATAAATTGGAATTTAACTTTAGATAACTGATTAAATTATTTCTATGCGACCGATAATTATTTTCTTTTAAATTAGATATATCAAGATTATATTTTTCGAAATAATTTTGCAGATATTGCTTTGCTTTTTGTTCATTAATTAAGTTTGGATTATATTTCTTTTTACCTTCCGGTAATTCAATAATATCACTTTCCTTCTGTATATTCTGATGATGATATTGGATAAATAAGTCAATTGCTTGTTCTTTATTGGGAGAAAACAAAGAAAAAATATCTTCACATTTTACTAAATGGTTTTGTTGAGATAATTCTTTGGTGTATATATAATAACTGCACCAAGGGTATTCCTCTAAATTCTTAACTATAAAAGCGTTTACGGGATTATTATGAATGTAGCTCAGCACTGCTAATAAGTAACTATCGTTTTCAATGGGTTCGCTTCTATAACGATCCTGAAAAAGATGGCCAATCTGCTGATATTTCTGATTAAAATAATTTACATAACTTATATTTATTCTTTTCATTATTCGGGAAATATGCTCGTTTTTTTCTTTAATCAATAGATGTACATGATTATTCATCAAACAAAAAGCATAAAGTTCATACTCATCTTTTTGTTTTATTTTTTTTAATATTTTTATAAACCTACGCTTGTCTTCATCTTCTAAAAATATATCTTCTTTTCGATTGCCCCGAATCATAACATGATAAATTTTTGTCGAACTTAATTGGCGTGCCTTTCTTGACATAACAACTTGCCTTTTACTTATTAAAGATTTTTAATAAATATTATAGCATACTATTAAAATTTTAGGAACAGAGAACCGTCCCCTGTATTTTCTGTATTTTCTACTTCGACCAAGCAGTTATGAAAAGCTGCTTCATAGCCTATATCACTGATATAATCTCCGGTAAGTTTATTTATATTAACTTTATGCACTCCATTCCACCAACCAAAGTAAATATGTACAGTTCCCTTAGCCACTTTTTTCGTAAGTAGGGCTTTTAAAATAAAATTACCTCTTTCGTTATAGACTTTTACTTTATCTCCATTTTTAATCTTTCTTTTCTCGGCATCAGAGGGATTAATCCAGATAAAGGGCTCTTCCTTAAAAGCGGTTATATCTGAAAATTGAGAATTCATCTTCTTTAAAGCATGGCTACTCACTAAAGATAAAGGATATCTCTTATAAATATCTGGAGAAGTGTATTTATTTTCTACTGCCTCACGATATATCGGGAGGGGATTTTCTCCCCATTTATCTTTCATTCTCTGGCAAAATAATTCTATTTTCTGAGAAGAAGTATTAAATTTGAAATCATTAAAAGCTATTTCTTGATAGTCGGGATGAAGGTAGGGTTTTTCTTTTAATTCATCGATATCGGTATCTAAATTAGAACTACTGATTATCTTTTCTATAGTACTCAAGTTATTTTCCGGTAAATAATCTAAATTAAAACCGAATTTTTTACCTAAAAGTCTATATATTTCACTTTCGTGTTTACATTCGCCTGATGGTTCAATCACTTTTTGTTGCAGTTGGATATAAGAATGGCCATATCCGGTAATTAAATCATAATACTCAAACATTGAAGTTACTGGTAAAATAATATCGGCTATCCTTGCCGTATCAGTTAAAAAAAGATCAGCAACTACAATAAATTCTAATTTATTCATCGCCTTAGCCAGTAAATTAACATTTGGGTTACTGGTCATTGGATTTGCTTCTTCTATCCATATCGCT